>NZ_CP012839.1:236012-399851 GCF_002073895.1 Candidatus Riesia pediculischaeffi
GATAAAAGGTACTCCGGGGATAACAGGCTAATACCGCCCAAGAGTTCACATCGACGGCGGTGTTTGGCACCTCGATGTCGGCTCATCACATCCTGGGGCTGAAGCAGGTCCCAAGGGTATGGCTGTTCGCCATTTAAAGTGGTACGCGAGCTGGGTTTAGAACGTCGTGAGACAGTTCGGTCCCTATCTGTCGTGGGCGTAGGAAGATTGAGAAGAGCTGCTCCTAGTACGAGAGGACCGGAGTGGACACACCTATGGTGTTCAGGTTGTCGTGCCAACGGCATCGCCTGGTAGCTAAGTGTGGTCGAGATAACCGCTGAAAGCATATAAGCGGGAAACTTACTTCAAGATTAATCTTCCCAGACTCGAGAGAGTCTCTTAAGGAACGTTCGAGACTAGGACGTAGATAGGCTGGATGTGTAAGCGTAGCGATGCGTTGAGCTAACCAGTACTAATGATCCGAGAGATCTATTCCAACTGTTGAAGATGTCAAACGATTCGAATATATTCGGTAAAGATAGCTTGTTTTACAAAGATTTTAATCCGCATATAACGGTCTTTGCTTTTGTCCGGCAGCGATGACGCGATGGAACCACCTGAACATGATTTATCCATTCCGAACTCAGAAGTGAAACTTCGTGGTGCCGATGGTAGTGTAGTCTCTATGCGAGAGTAGGAAACTGCTGGACATACTTTTCGATGTGAAAGAGAGATAGGTGTTAGAAATGCTACGAAGAACTGTGGCTATTACAGGCGGTATTGGGTCCGGAAAGACGGTTGTTTCAAGGATGTTTTCTAATTTTAAAATTCCTGTGATTGATTTTGATGTAATTGCGAAGGGTATAATTTTTTCTAACTTTTTTTTTAATCACGTACAATATGCATTTAAAAATGATATTTATATGATAAATGAGGAATTTTTCGATAGAAAATTCCTACGCAATGTTTTTATCGGTAACGTTCGCGTACAAAAATTTTTTGAAAGCTTCATTCACCCGATGGTATATCGGATCGCGATTTTAAATTGGAGATCTCTTATTCGTCATCATCCTTATGTGATATTGGTTATTCCATTGCTCTTTGAGAAAAAATTAGAGAAGTTTTTTGATCGAATATTGATCATAGATAGCTTTGCAGAGGTTCAAATAGAGAGAGTTATCAAAAGAGATGATATGTCCCAATATGAAGCGGAATGGTTTATCTTTAATCAAATTCGTAGAAGAGATAGAACAAAGAAAAAATATATTGAAAATGTCGATATCATTGAAAACAATAGCGTTAACGATGAGATTACCTTGATGAATCAAGTTCTTGAAAAACACGTTCAATACTTGGACATGATGAACGACAGATATAAAATCAAATTGGAAGAATATTTCTAGGATAGAAATCGGTATCCTTCTTTTTCATATCTATTTATTAGAAGATTTGTACCTCTTAAAGATTATTTTAACCGGTCTACCTATCATTTTGACATCTTCCGATAGATATCGATATATTTTATTTTCTACATATTTCATATAATTTCTTTTTATTTTATCTAAGCTCTTCGAAAAGATTGTGATCTTTAATGTTCTATTAACTCCTTGAGATATTCTAATATCTTTCAGTCTCATCGCATCAGGGTTTAAACCTTTTTTAGTTGTTAGATGATTTCTCTCGATATTTTCGACGATCTCTCTTAAATGATCTTTTTTAATGTCGGTAAACTTAGATTGAAAAGTTATCTTTATTGAACGTAACAAACTTTTAAAATCATCCTGATACAGCGCGGAAATGAAGTGTATTCTAAAGAATTTTACGAAATTTAATCCATCTATGATAGTTTTTCGAAACTTATCTCGATCGCGATGTGGAATTTTATCTAATTTGTTGAATACTATCATGAAAGATGATCCCATTTTAATCATCAAGTTGATCAGTAAATTCTCTGATCTAGTTAATCTCTCTGGATCTATTAATAACAAAACAACCTCGGAACATCTTATGCGTTTCATAATCTCTCGTACTGAGATGTTCATCTCATTCATTTTTTCTGAGATATTCTTTGTGATACCTGCCGTGTCTGTCAGATAACACCGATCCTTCCCGATTTTAAAAATTTTGCTTATGGAGATATCTATGCTCTCCCGAGTCGTTCCTGGAGTATCGCTAACTACTATACGGTTCTCTCCAAGAATTCTGTTGATTAATGTAGATTTTCCAACGTTCTGTCGTCCGATGATCGTTATTCTGATAATGTTCGATTTTTCTTTCTTAATGTTCTTTTGATGAATCGTGTGAAGACGGTTCTGTAAAAAAACTTCTTTTCTACCGCGTTCACACGATGTTCGATGATAGAGATCGGTTACATTTCTCATCAATCGGTGGATACCGATCTTATGTAAAGCGGAAATCAAGTAGATCATATCTCTTTGAACGTTCAAAACAAAAAAGTCCTTCAGAATATGATTACCTTTCGATGCTTTAAAAGTTTTACTGGAATCGAAAAAATTTACTACCAAATAGATGAATTTTTTATTTTTTTTATATTTTTTAAATTCATTAAAGAGGACGAGATCCTCTTTTAATAAGCCAACCCTAAAATCTACCATAAAGAACAATATATCACATGATCGAACGGCCGATATAGTTTGTTGTTTCACCTGATAATGAATGTCATCCTGATTCGAACATAGGATACTTCCCGTATCAACCACTTTGAAGCTATTGGAGAATAGGTTAGAAACTTTACACCTTCTATCCCTGGTGAAAAACGGTAACTTTGAAACCATCGCATCTTTCGATTTTGTTAGTCAATTAAATAAGGTAGATTTTCCAACATTTGTCCTACCTACTATCGCGATAGTCGGAATGTACAATTTCATTGATCTCATCCTGTTCAAAAAAAAAGTTAAAAGTTCAAAACAAATATCGAAGATCTTCGAAAAACTTCACAATGATATTCGCCTTCAAGAAATAACAATTATTACTCAAAAAGAGTGCTAATCTTGTTTTCTATCTTCATTTTCAACGACGCAATCTTACAAAATTTCAAAGATTCCTCATAGGACAACCTCGCTTTTTTAAAACTTTTTTTCTTCATCAAAGCGTCTCCATTCAATTCTTCTGTAATACAACGTAAAGATTCTCCTTTAATCATACGTAACGTATTCATCGATTCTTCAACTTTATTCAAAGCTATCTGTATCCTCGCTATACGAAGGTTTATCAAATCCTTCAGATGGCAATCTCCTTCAAATTGACGAACAACTTTCGATAATACCTCCTCTGCTCTGTTCAAATTCCCTCTTTTTACAAGATCGCTTGCTAATGTGATTTCATGAAAAATCTCCCCAACATCTTTCTTTTTAAAAAGGAACGCTCTAATTCTTTCGAAATTTTCCATTAACGTTCTTGAAAATTTTTTCATCGTACTGATTGTTGAATCCTTAGATCGGTCAACAATCTTAACAACGTCCGTCATACACCACATTGAAAAAAAAACGACCACAAGAGAAAAAAAAATACGAAGCAACGATTTATTTCTCTTCATAATGCTCTCTACAAATTGAACAAAATCAATTTGAACATCCTGATATACAAAAACGACGAACAATCAAATATTATTAAAGTATTCGTACAGTTTATCTAAATGAACGATATCTGATCTCGATTTTTTTTGTAAGTTCTGTATCAAAACTTTTTTCGATCTATATATATCCTCCCGCAAAACTATCAGAATCTTTGCATTATTTTCGTTCGCTCTGAAGATCTGTTTTTTGATCTTATCGCTTCCATAATGCATCATAATACTTATGTTCGTGATCTGATCTCTTATCTTTTCAGAAAAAAAGAACATCTCTTCTAGTTCGACAGAACCATGTTTACAAAGATAAATATCTATCGATCTTGATGAATAGTATCGATCGATCAAACTACGATTTGCGATTCCTATCAACGTAATCAACCTCTCTACTCCAATAGCGCACCCTAAAGAGGGAACAGACCGGTGATATCCTAACATATCTGATAGATGATCATACCTCCCTCCAGCACATATTGTCTTCCGAAAATCAGGTACATCGGAAATCCATTCAAAAACCGTACGATTATAATAATCTAATCCTCTTACTAAACGTTTATTAATCGTGTACTGTATCCCAATCTTTCTCAGAATTTTACAAAACTTACGGAAATGTTCTACACTTCCCTTATCTATGTGCTCCTCTAACGAAGGAGCATGAATTAACAGACGGTTCAAACCAGGATCTTTGGAATCTAATAGCCTGATGGGATCATTTATCGCCAACTCTCGATATTTGACGTCTAATTTTTTTAAGTTAGATCGAAAAAATTTTTTCAATGAAAAGCTGTAAACTTTCCTATCATGAATCGATCCTATTGAATTTATCTCCAATCTGACACAATTTTCAATGGAAAAAAGTCTCCAGATTCTTGATATAATTGATATCAGCTCAGCATCGAACGATGGGGCATCGAACCCGAACATCTCAATCCCTATCTGAGAAAACTGACGATATCTCCCAGATTGTGGTCTGTCGTATCGAAACATAGGACCCGAATACCACAAGCGTTGTCTACTGTTGTGAAACAAACCGTTCTCTATTCCAGCTCTGACACAACCAACCGTATTTTCAGGTCTCAAACTGATCTTGATGTTACCGTTCTTGTCCAAGAAGGTATACATTTCTTTCCGAACAACCTCCGTATTCTTCCCTATGGTCTTATCGAATAGATCGGATCTCTCTAGTATAGGAGTGCGTATCTCCTGGAAATTGTATTGAAAAAGAATTTTTTGAATCTTCGATTCTACGATACGATAGACGTATGAATCTTTTGGTAAGACGTCCCTCATACCTCTCAAAGACCGTATTTTTTTATGAAAATCACTTGACATAACGGTAATTTATGACTCCTGTTTCGAATTCGACTGACAATTGGAACCACATTTTCGTTCCCTTATTTCGATAACCTTTCTGACTTCATCTTCTAATTCCTCCGAGATTATATCGTTGTGTACAAATTTTTTTTTATTTTCCACCCTATTTAGGAGAACACTTCTCGTCCTCCTACCAATAATGCCAAAATCAGAGTTCTCTGCCTCTCCGAATCCGTTCACAACACATCCTATTACGGAAATCTTTAAAGGATCCTTGACGTCAGATAACCTCTCTTCGAGAACCTTTACGACGTTGATCACATCGAATTCCTTTCGAGAACAGGTTGGACAAGCAACTATCTGCACTCCTACCGAACGAATCTTCAAAGAGTTTAATATAGATAGAGCAACCTTCACTTCTTCCACCGGATCATCCGCCAAAGAAACCCGTAAGGTGTCTCCAATACCATCTAACAACAAGGATCCTATCCCGATAGCGGATCTTATGGATCCATTTCTTCTCCCTCCAGATTCAGTGATCCCCAAATGAATTGGCTGATCGGTCCTGCTGGAAAGCAAACGATACGCCATTATTGATGTGAGAACATCGGAAGATTTCACGCTAACCTTGAATTGGTCGAAATTTAACTTATCGAAGATATCAATTTGTCGTACAGCCGAATGAACGAGAGCTTCTGCGGTAGATCCTCCGTATGATCTTTTAATATCTTCTTCCAACGACCCGGAGTTCACTCCTATTCTAATCGATACATTTTCATCCTTGGCAGATTGTGTTATCATACGTATCTTATCGTAATTTCCGATGTTCCCAGGATTGATCCTCAGACAATCTGCACCATATTGAATAACTTTTAAGGCAATCCGATAGTTGAAATGCACGTCAGCTACGATTGGAACATCAACTTGTTTCTTAATTTTTTTAAAAGCTTCTGCAGAATCCATGGTTGGTACGGATATTCGAACAATGTCTGCTCCAGCGTCATTCAAAGATCGAACCTGTTTAACTGTTTCGGAAACATCTAAAGTGGAAGTGTTGGTCATAGATTGTACTGAGATACGTGAACCCTGACCTATTGGAACGTTTCCAACATAAATCTTCTTAGTCTTTCTTCTTTTAACAATGGACTGTTTCTTCATGTACGTAACGATCTAAAAATGCGAATTTTAAACAACTAAAATTTTAAAACATCTCATCCACGATGGACAAGATGGTTGAAAAATTGTAAAACAACGACGCTGAGTTATCATTCATAAAACTACGAAACTATCCGTGATAATTGAACATCACATGCCACGCTATCATACACGATAGAACATTACTCTGTCGAACAGATCCTACATAATAATTTAAGATGAGACATGTTTCATCATTCGGAACCTTTCACGAGATCCATATTCGATAAAGAAAGCGATCGCATGAAGTCTTAATACAAACATCGTTTAATACCTTTCATATCAAAAGAATAAATCATTTCGTTATCGATAAGACAATTGCCCACATGAAGCTCGAATATCTAGACCCTTCGTTTTTCTGACGGTTGTCACAAAACCGAATTTTTTTAAAATTTTTAAAAATTGATGAGTACGTTCGGCCGTGCTGCATTCGTAGTCCACACCGTCAACTGGATTGAAAGGAATCAGATTAATCTTAACGGAAAGACCTTTCAAAATCTTTGCCAACTGGTATGCACATCGAAGATCGTCGTTGATTTTTTTTAACATGACGTATTCGATGGTGATATTTTTAGTTCCAACATGTCTTTTTTGGCATCGATGGATGCTATCTAAGATAGATTGGACGTTATATTTCCTGTTGATTGGCATAATACTACTTCGAATCTCATCATTTGGAGCATGTAGAGAGATAGCTAGCCCTACATTGGAGTATTCAAGTAACTTTTCGATCATAGGTGAGATTCCTGAAGTAGAAAGAACAATCTTCTTTTCTGAGAAGTTGAACCCGTGATGATCAGCGACAATCCTGATGGATCGAATAATGTTATTAAAATTGAACAACGGTTCTCCAGTTCCCATGATCACGATGTTTGTAAACGGTAAAGAATTAGATCTTTTGATATGTTCAGACAAAAATCGTTCCCTCAGTCTTTTTCCAGCTGTCCAAATTTGTCCCACTATTTCGGAAACTTTTAAGTTTCTTCTAAATCTTTTGTTTGAAACAAAGCAGAATCGACACTTCACAGAACATCCCGATCTGGGAAGATATACATAAAGTTATCCTACCCTTATCGCGTATACAAACCGTTTCGAACGTATCCTTTGAGCTAGAAATCAACCTCCACTTTATTGTTCCATCCAACGAAACCTTTTCCTCCTGTATTCTAGGAGGAATTATCTGAGAGATAGAACCTATTCTCCTTCGTAGAGATCTAGAAAAGTTTGTCATTAATCTGAAATCATCGCAGTAACGACGGTAAATCCAATGCATCATCTGATCTGCCCGAAAGGAGTCCTCTCCGACGTTTGCGAAAAAACTTCTCATCTCTGAAATATCGTATTGTAAAAGGTTCAGTTTTTTTGACATGACAAATCGTTGGAACTTTACCGATCGATCGTGATCGCTGTTATCTTTCAAGAATGTTCGAACGTCATAACCGACACAACCTATAAAATCGTCCGCAAGATACGGTCTATCATATCTATTAACGTGCACCGTACTCCATTGGAACTGAAACGTAAGATATCTATAAGAATGTCCTCCTCTGTAGATTTTTTCAAGGAATTAACTCGATCGGATTTGAGTACGACAAGAGATCACCGTTTAAAAACATCTTCCAGATAACATTCTTGCGTAAAGCATAATCGATATTTATCCCGTAAAACGTGATGCAACACCTTCTTTTGCGTCAAAACTCCAAAACTTCATTATTTCGAAAGCTTTCCACAACATAACGTTAAACATCTAAAGGTATACAGTACCCCATCAGGAAGCATAGCAAGGAACAATCTCAACGAGAAGATGTACGCAACTAACAGATGCTGGCAAACATCAATACATACCAACTATAGATATCAACAGTTTCTCTTAGGTGAGGGATCTTCATATATCTAAAGATCTGCTGTGATATCCTCGATAGAAGATAAGACATCCTAACATGTTGCATTTTAACGATGTATCCTCTATTCTAGGCATGTCGTAACAATTATTCTTCATCGCTTCAAAAATGAACCCTTTATTGAACATAGCAATTAGATCGGTTTACCAGATCGTCGGAAAATTGATCTCGAAAATGTACGATGCGATCTACCATTGTAAACATCAAGATTATGATAGAGAAATAGCATTTCTCATCGATAATATCGAGGAGACCATCGCCTACTGTATATCTAAGCACTACTCCGAACATGAATTCTTTCTAAATAATAAAAGAATTTTCAATCAAAAACAACATCGGAAATCAACAAGGTGGTTCATAAACTTCCTAAAAGATGATGTCAACTGGATAAAAAGAATTCCTCACTTTTGCATATCGATTTCAGTTGTTCAGAAGGATCGTTTGGTTATTTCGGTCGTATATGATCCGATGTTGAACGAAACGTTTTATGCACACCAAGGGAGTGGTGCGAGATTAAACCAATATCGACTGAGAATCCAAGATAAACGAACCATATCGTCCACCAGTAGATCTCCTATTGTCCTATCCATCAATCAAATTTTTCAAGAAGATATGGAATATCTTACGATATATTCAGATGTTCTAAACGTTCTCTTAAAAGCGTGTTCTGTACGTATCACGGGATCCATCGATCTCGATTTAGCATATGTGGCAGCTAATAGAATCGATGCGATGGTACTAATGGGAAACGAAAAAATGATAGAGGATGAAATTTACAACGCTTCCTTGATCGTCAAAGAAGCAGGAGGAACGATCACCTACGGATATTGCTCAGAGAAAAAAGAAGAAAAACCCTTTAAAAAAAATACTACGGAAAAAGATCAGCATGTTCATTTTTTACAGATAGTTTGTGCTGGAGAACCTCAAACCGTAGGACTCATAGCAGATCTGCTTCAAAGTAAGTTCGATGTCATCCACTTCAAAACCTAAGAAATTTTCATCTTCAAGGTTCACATTTATTTCGGTCTAAAAAAAATCACCGGAGATGCAACTAAAGACATTAAGAAGAATACTAAGTTATGATTATCATGAAAATGTTGATATATAAAACCAGAGATGATCGCTAAAATCGCCAATCCTATTCCTAAACCTAGAGAAGAATACAGAGCATTAAGCAATATCATCTCTTTGTCAGAATACCGGTTGATAAACTTCATAGATGCTAGATGACATAAGGTGAATGTTCCGCTATGAAGAAGTTGGCTGAATAAAATGACCAGGAAAGAGGTAGAGAATGCCACCACGCTCCATCGAGCGATGGTACAAATGGTCGAATATAGAAAGATCGATCTAACCTTAAAGAAACTGAAATTGATCTTCTCAAAAATCATCAACATGACTATTTCTGATAGTATGCTTACAGACCATAAAGTTCCGATATGATGTATCGAATACCCTATCTCTCTCCAATATATGGAAGAAAATCCATAATAAGCCGCGTGAGAACTTTGCAACAACGTTGTGCAGAATAAAAATTTTACGATCTCTCTATCTTTCAACAGTTCAGAAAAAGAGATATCTCTCACTTCTCGATGAACACGATGTCCTAAACGGAAATTTGGATGCATTATGACTAAAAAGATCGTGTAAGCTTCGCTGATAAGAAGAATATATATAATCGTTTGATATCCAAATCGGTCGGAGAGATATCCAGTTAAAAAAGCGCTCAGAATGAACGATACTGAACCCCATACTCTAACACTACCATATTCAAATGGTATGCTCTTTTGGAGGTGTGTCGTCAAGATATCTGTTAGAGGAATCATTGGAGAAAAAAAGAAATTAAAACTGAGTATGATAAGTAACATCGAGAACCATTCCGTACCTACCATGAATCCTAAAGATAAAACGAACGTTATCACCGAAAGGCATCGAATAAACGTCATGATCTGGCTGATCTTATCGATCATCTTCATGATTACCAAAGAGCCGACGAACCTTGCGATCAATCCTAAAGATATCAACACCCCGACCTTACTTACATCGATCCCCAAATGATTCAACCAAATCGGAATGAATGGGAAAAACACACCATTTGTAAAAAAATAGCTGAAATAACCTAATGCCAGCCATCGAATCGATGAATTATACATTGTCCGTCTATTTAATTTCTGAACGATCTCGATATCTATGAGGATAAACTGGAAACTTTCTGGTCATCTTTAAGACCATATTTTTCACTTCTCGAATTAACTTATCATTCTGCACATTATCTAATATATCACATATCCAGCTTGACACAATTTTTGATTGTTCTTCTTTAAACCCTCTTCTAGTAACTGCGGAAGTTCCTATTCTAATTCCGGAAGTATCTTTGGGACCTCTTGGGTCGTTAGGAACGTAATTTTTGTTCACAATGATATCTGATAAACCTAGTTGAAGCTCTGCTACCTTTCCTGAGATACATTTATCTTGAAGATCCAAGACGAACAGGTGATTTTCAGTGCCTCCAGAAACGATACGATATCCATTATCAAGGAATACCCGTACCATAGACTTAGCGTTCTTCAAGACTTGTATTTGATAATCTCTGAATCTCGATTCCATAGCCTCCTTGAAAGCGATAGCCTTACCGGCGATAACATGCATTAACGGTCCGCCTTGACTTCCAGGAAAGACAGAAGAGTTAATTCTTCTGTATAACTTCTCATCACCGCCGTTTGCTAGAATCAGTCCACCTCTCGGTCCTCCGAGAGTCTTGTGTGTAGTAGCAGTCATGAAATGTGCATAGGATGCCGGATTCGTGTGAATTCCTGCAGCTACTAGACCTGCAACATGCGCAATATCCGCCAGAAGATAAGAATCGAATTCATCCGCGATATTTCGCATCTTCTCCCAATCAACCGTTCTAGAATAAGATGAAAAGCCAGCAATGATCATTTTCGGTCTATACATATCTGCTTTTCTTGAAATTTCCTCGTAGTTAATTGTACCATCTTCTAGAGTACTGTAATGGACGAAATTATAAAATTTTCCAGAGAAGTTCGAAGGGGAACCGTGCGTCAAATGTCCTCCATCTTTTAACCTCATGGATAAAATCGTATCTCCAGCATCGAGTACAGACATGTAAATCGCTAAATTCGCTTGGGAACCAGAGTGTGGTTGAACGTTAGCGAAATCAACTTTGAACAGTTTTTTAGCCCTTTCGATGGCTAGCTCTTCAATTAGATCGACATATTGACATCCACCGTAGTACCGATCTCGTGGGTACCCTTCTGCATACTTATTCGTCAAACACGAACCTTGTGCTTCCATCACCGGATAGCTCGCATAATTCTCCGAAGCGATCAACTCAATCTGTCCTTCTTGTCTGTCGAATTCCTTTCTTAAGATATTCCATACTTTTCTGTCATATTTTCGGATCATCTCTTTCATAAAAAAATATCCTGTTCCCCTATAGTATATGTAAAACATGGACATAATAGCACAACATCCTCGATGAAAACAGTAAAAATAATCATGAAAAATCAGAATACAACGATGACCATCGACAACCTTTAAATGATCTAAGATTTTTTAATATAGCGATTTTGTTTGAAGGTTCATAACATGCTACGTACATTTAGAGACAACTTCACGATTTAGTTATTCTTACAATATCTAAAACAACAGGAAAAATGACGATAACTAACCGGATATCTTTTATATGAAAGATCCCTAGAATATACCATCGGTCCGATAGGAGATTGTCTTCTTTTGAATTCATTGGAATGAAATAGATCCATGACATCGTATATCTCCTTTTTTAAATGAGGTAATTTTAAAAACATTTCTTGAATCGAACTTTTTAAATCGATATAGTGAAATAATATACTATCCAGAGAACTATAATTGGGAAGATCATCCTCGTCAAATACATCTCTTCGTAACTCTGATGTAGGTTTTTTGTAAAGTACGCTTTCTGGAATAATGCTGGAAACGGTGTTTCTATACTTTGATAACTGAAAAACAACAGTTTTTGGAATATCTTTCAAAGGAGCAAATCCTCCTGACATATCCCCGTAAATTGTAGTATACCCCGTATAAAGTTCACTTCTATTGCTAGTGGAGAGAAGTAAATATTTAATCTGATTAGATATCCCCATCAACAGCACCAAACGACAACGTGCTTGTAAGTTCTCTAAAACGACAGATTTTAAATCCTTGAAGATCTTGCCCAATTTTTTAGAAAAATCAACGAATACTTCCTGGATGGAGATCACTTCCAACTTTAATCCGATTAATTCACATTGTTTTTTAGCATCTGTAATACTTTGATTAGAAGTATAGATCGATGGAACCATAACCGGTTTAACAAACTCTTTTCCGACCGCATCCACCGCTATTGATAAGGATAATGAAGAATCTATTCCTCCTGACAAACCGATGACAATTCCTGAAAAAAAATTCTTTTTAACGTAATCTCTGACCGATAAAACCAACGCTTCATACAATCTGGAGATGCTCGATGGACGTCCAGTGGAAACATTTTTAGAGGTTGTCGACATCTTATCAATCTTGATAAGATGACTTCTTTCTGCAAAACTAGGAAAGAGGTGTAGAACGTTTCCTCTACGATCGAAGACCTTCGAACCACCTTCAAAGACAAGATCATCCTGACATCCTACTGCATTGAGGTGTATCGTGTAAGAACATAGTTCCAAGCTGACTTTCCTAAGCATTTCATGAGATACGATATCGTTCGTAAACGAGTATGGAAAAGAACCGACCAAAAATAATATATCGATTTTCTTTTTTTTGTTCCGAAAAAATTCCTTTTTCAGAAAGATATCCTCTCCTATCAAAAATGATATTTTATATCCATTAATGCACAAGATATGTTGGCCATTATATCTACGAGAAAGGTGATCATATCTTCTATACGAGATACCATCAACATCACCTTTAAAAAACCTTGCTAACAGTTTCTTACTTTGAAAACAGGACAGAACATTATAAAATCTTCTTTGAACTTTCAAAGGATGTCCTACGACAACGATCATACTACCATCGTTCAATTCACGTATCTTCGATATATAGGAACAACAAGATTCATAAAAATCCGGATGAAGGATTAACTCATCTACAAAAAAACCCGTCAGAGATAACTCTGGAAAAACTACTATATCCACCCCTTTTCTTTTGAAATGTTCAATTTCTCTTCTTATATTTCGAAAGTTTTCATCTATATCTCCTGATTTTAAGTTCATCTGCACCAATGCAATACTGACACATTTATTCAACATAAAAACACCTACGATTGATCATAGATTACAAAAAACTTTTGGTTTGTTCTCTTCTATCTCGAAGAAACACGTTCTCACCGATACGAATCGATCGATAAACATCGAACAAAAATAAAGTATCAATATTCTCATTTTTAAACGGTATCTACTGTTTTCAGGTTAGAAACTTTTCTTCTTTTTTTAAAGAAATTCTTCAATATTGCAGAGCAATTGTCGGATAAAATTCCACCACATATATCGATTCGATTTCTACCGAACATGTTGTTATTCTTACCTTTTAGATTTTCAAAAAATATAGAAGAACTATTTTTATAGTTTTCTGCACCATATACCAATCTCCTAATTCTAGCGTGAAATATAGCACCTATGCACATGATGCAAGGAAACACAGTGACGTACATTGTAACATCCTCTTTCAAACGATAGTTCTCGAAATATTTTGCTCCATTTCTAATGGATACGATTTCTGCATGTGCTGATGGATCTTTCTGAGAAATTGCCTCGTTCCAACCTGAAGCGACCATATTATCCCGGTAGACGAGAACTGACCCTATGGGAACTTCTCCTATTAGCTCAGCTCGTTTAGCGAAATTGATTGATTTTTCCATCCAAAAAAAATCCTTCTTTAACTGCTCTGTGTTTAAATGCGGTTTTATGATCATCTTAATATTTGTTATTATCTGAACATTACGTATAAGATGAACGTTATAGATGTTCATAAAGGAGGAAATATGAGTTATCAAATAGGTAAGAGGTGCGTTAAATGCGGAATTTGTGAATTAACTTGTCCGAAAGAGGCCATTTCAATCAGAAACAGAAACTACTACATCGAAAGATCGATCTGCGATGGGTGCGATAAATATGAAAAACCAATCTGTAAAAAAGTATGTCCAATAAAAAAAGCAATCGTAGAAAAAACCGAAACATGATTTCGACCTCACCCTTCTACAATCACAACGCTACAAACATACTCCCTATCATCCGTGATCGATATTTCTGCGTTTCTTGCCCCTAGAAATTTAAAACGTGATCTAGAATCTCCCAGGAGGTTGATAAATGGTTTCCCTGTTTTCTCATGAAGGATCTCAAGTTGATTAAAGTGAACGCCCATCTTAAAACCTGTTCCTAATGCCTTTGAAATAGCTTCTTTTGCACAAAATCTCTTCGCTAAAAAACCTGCTTTATCCTTTTGATTCTCATACTCTTTCATCTCTTTATCTGAAAGTATCTTTCTTGCAAATTTATTCCTATATATAAGGAAAATTTTTCTAATTCTATCAACGTTGATCAAATCAACACCTAACCCTACTATCGACACGTCGCCTCCTAGCTTCATGTAGAATACTTTTCATCTCTCTAATCGCACACTTTACTCCGACGAACAACGATCTACTAATGATAGAATGTCCTATATTTAACTCATAGATCTCAGGAAATTTAGCGATATCAAATACGTTAAGATAGGTTAATCCATGTCCAGCATTTACAGTCAAACCCTTAGATTTTGCGTAAATTGCAGAAAGTTCGATCTTTTTAAGTTCTTCCTGTCTTTCCTTCATACTCTTTAAATTAGAGTAACGTCCAGTATGAAACTCTACGATATCTGCACCAACCTCTACTGCAGAGTCGACCTGATGTTTTTCCGGTTCTACAAATAATGAAACCATTATCCCATTACCTTTTAATATATCCACGGAACGTCCTACTTCTTTTTTACGATTATATACATCCAGACCACATTCAGTAGTGATCTCCTCCCTTCTCTCAGGAACTATACAACAGGAGAAAGGCTTAATCGTACAAGCAATATCGACTATTCTTTTAGAAACGGACATCTCCAAATTCATCCTAGTTTTCAAAATCTGAGATAACCGATAAACATCGTTCTCTGTAATATGTCTTTGATCCTCTCTTAAATGCACCGTGATACCATCCGCTCCATGCTCCTCTGCGAGGACAGCGAACCTTACAGGATCGGGATAGTTTTCCATTCTACTGTTCCTGACAGTAGCAACATGATCTACATTTACTCCAAGAAATATCTTTTTCATCTTCAAATCGTTATACCTCCGGTAGAGATTATACTAATATTTAAAACGTTTTCAAACAATTCATCCATAAACATGAAAAAATTTAAAAGTATACGATATAATAATTCAAAAGTTGAACCTTCCTCAAAGGATTTCTAACATGTTCTTTAAGAGGAAGGTGGACGATTGATGATCTTTTCAAACATATCCTTAGCTGCTGATTGTTCTGCCTCCTTGCAATTCTTTCCGATTCCAACGGTAATAAGATAGTTCGTCTTATCAAATCCATACGTTTGACAGGAAATCGTAAATTTTTTTTCATGATCATGTCCTGTACTGCTCAAAAATCTATATTTCGGTAACGGTAAGTGCAGTTTTTGTAGGTATTCTTGCAGTTCAGTCTTTGGATCCTTTTCATTTTTTAATAAATCAACCGGATCCATACGATTATGATACCAATTGAGTACAATGATCTCCGTCTCTTTCATGCTGTTGCTATCTAAAAATATAGCTCCTACAACAGCTTCTAAGGTATCTGAAAGTATCGAACGTTTTAAAAAACCTTGGTTTCTGAACTCACCAGATCCTAACTTGATAAACTTCCATATCTTCAGCTCCATAGCGATCTCAGAGAGAGTATTTTTTTTGACCAAGTTAGATCTGATTCTGCTCATCCTTCCTTCATCGCATGTAGGATGTCGTTTATAGAGGAAATTTGTAACGATGAGATTTAAAACAGAATCTCCTAAAAATTCCAATCTTTCGTTATGAGCGAAACTCGCACTTCTATGAGTTAAAGAACGATAGAGAATCTTCAAATTATTAAATTTATAACCAATATGATCCTGTAATATTTTTACATCTTCGTTTTCGCAGTATTCCATAAAATTATAGTTGAAAGATATTTGAATGTGTTATTTTTAAATATTTGAACCACGGTTCATATTCTTGATATATAGGAAGAATCATCTAATACACTTTTCCGATCCTCTCGAAACGAATTCCAGTAGGCCATTGATGTTCAACTTTGTTCAAACTAAACCAGACCATGGTCACTTTTCCTATCAAATCATCTTCTGAGATTAGACCCCAACTTCTGCTGTCTGAACTGTTATCACGGTTATCTCCCATTACGAAATAACTTCTCTTAGGAACGATCCATTGATTCTTTGACATATATCGCTGCTTGTAATGTGATTCCGTATATATTCCAGGAATAGATAAAATAGTGTATCCTTTTCTTTGACCGATTTTTTCAACCCTCTCTTCTTGTCTCAAAGAATACTTAGGAGTTTGATCGTATATTGATATTCTACGATGACTCTGTTTTTTTTGAGAAAACATGTCGTCCATAAATAAAGTCCATTCGCTTTCCTTCTTTACGGAATAATCGACCGGAATATAAGTTTTCTGAAGGTCATTCAGGTAGTTTGAAAAAATCTTCAGTTCTTTTTGTCGACAATCGTATATCACTTTATCACCCGGTATTCCTATTATTCTTTTTACGAAGTTTATTTTACTATCTAAAGGATACTTAAACACCACTATATCTCCTCTTCTCGGTTCTTGAATTCTGAATATGGTAGATTGATCGATAGGGTTGATCAATCGATAAGAAAATTTTTTCACCAATATGAAATCTCCAACTAAAAGTGATGGAATCATGGAACCTGATGGAATTTGAAAAGGTTCATACAAAAAAGAACGAAATAAAAAAGTAGAAATTAGAATAGGAAACAATGAGGCAAGAGAGACAAGATAGGAGTGTCTATATGATATGATTCTCTGTACTATATTTATAAATTTTTTTTTTAAAAAGATTTTTCATAGATATCACGTTGAAAAACAACCAAAGTATTCCGCTTACGATCATTAAATTGTTGAAAAAATTAGAAAGAATCTCTGACATATATCTCCTCATTTAACTGTCAAACATTTTTTTATTGAGAGAAAAAAAAACCGATTTAGGAACGGTGAGACACCTTAAATTTTGCATCCTTTTCTTTCCTTTTTTCTGTTTATTTAATAACTTTATCTTCCTTACTGGATCTCCTCCATCGCACTTAGCAAGAACGTTTTTACGAAAAGGGTTGACTTCAGGATCTCATAATAACAGTTTTTCCGATAGCTGCTTGAATAATAACATTGAATTGTTGTCTCGGAAGAGATTCTACGATTAGTTTAATTAATTTTTTAGAATGTTCCTTCGATTTCTTCTGATGTACTATCGAAGATAAACAACTCATTTTTTTTCCATTGATCAATATATCTACACAAACTATTTTTTCTTTTTTAAATCGATGAAATTTATGTTCTAACGAAGCGTATCCTTCAGAGACAGACTTCAAAAGATCAAAAAAATCAGATATCACTTCAGAGGTAGGAATCTCATATATCAGTAATATTTGATTACCTAAATGTAGAACCTCTATTTGTTTTCCTCTTTTTTTAACGCACAAATCAATGATTTTTCCAAAATATTTTTTAGGAGAAAGTATTTTACAGCGAGAGAACGGTTCCCGAATTTCTTTTATATTCTTAATAGCAGATAATTTGTTAGGATCGTTCGTATGCAAGACTGTTCGATCTTTCATCTCTATTTCATGAATTAACTTCGGAATGGTCGAGATCACTTCTACATTATATTCTCTCCTTAACCTCTCCTTCATAATCTTCAAATGAAACAACCCTAGGAATCCACAGTTGAACCCATTTCCAAAAATATCAGAACATTCTGGAACAAACGAAAAGGAAGAATCGTTGAGATGCAACTTAATCAACGCATCTCTCAACGATTGATACGATCCATCTTCCGTAGGAAATAAACTAGAATATATCTGAGATTGAACCTCACCAATGTTTGAAGATCTCTTAATAATTCTTCGATTAGAGTAATGTGTTATCATCCTTCCAACCGGTTTTTCATCGATATGTTTTATTTTACATATTATCCAACCTATTTCTCCAACAGATAATTTTTTTCTTTCCACCTTATTTGGATTAAATATTCCCATACTTTTGATACAATAAGATCTATCAATTCCTAAAATTTTGATTCGATCTCCTACGAGGACCCTACCAGATTTAATTCTAATTAAAAAAATAATCCCCAAGTATCTATCAAACCAAGAGTCAATTATCAAAGCTTCTAAAAGATCCTCCTCCCTTCCAGATGGGCTAGGAACATACCGAACTACATTTTCTATAATATTTTTTACTCCATATCCAGTTTTTGCAGAACATGTTAAAAAATTATTCGCATTGATTTCAGTGATCCTGCTAATATTTGATACAATCGGAGAAGGATCTTGATCTATTAAATCAATCTTATTGATCACAGGTATGACTTTTACATCCATTCTTTTAGCATGAAGTAATGTATCTAATGTCTGTGCCTGTATCCCTTTCCTTGCATCTATAACTAACAAAGCACCTTCACAAGCTGAAAGTGATCGGAAAACTTCGTATATAAAATCCATATGACCAGGGGTGTCGATTAAATTTAGTTGATATTCGTTTCCATCATCCGATATGTATCGTAGTGTAACATTCTGTGCTTTGATAGTAATTCCTTTTTCTCTCTCTAAGTCCATAGAGTCCAAAATTTTTTCTGAACTTTTAAGTTTAAAGAGTTTGGATGATCTACTACAGATTTCAATGATTCTATCAGATAGAGTAGATTTTCCATGATCTATGTGAGCGATAATGGAAAAATTTCTGATATATTTAGTTTGATTTTTCACAATCATTATTTCTATGAGATCCTAATTTATGAAAATAAATCTCTTCTGAGATTTCTTTGTTTCTATTAATTCTGTGCGTTAATGATCAAAAAAAACAGACCGAGATTGTAACTTTTTACAATTCAGCAAGATATAATTCTATAAAAAAATGAAGATTCATCAATACAACCAATGATAAAAGAAAAAAGAGAAAACAACTTTAATTGGACGAAATTTCTTTCACAAGAAAGCAAAAAACCATATTTTATAAAGATTATAAAAAAAATAAAAGAGGTAAGAAATTCTGGAAAGATAATATATCCGAAAGATGAAGATATTTTTAACGCATTACACTATACTGAATTTCAAAAAATCAAGGTAGTCATCTTAGGGCAAGATCCTTATCATCATCCGAATCAATCTCATGGTCTGTCTTTTTCCGTTTTTCCAAGCGCTAAAATCCCACCTTCTTTAAGAAACATTTACAAAGAACTAAAAGATGACGTAGTAAACTTCAAAATACCGAATCATGGGTGTTTGATAAAATGGGCAAGACAGGGTGTTCTTCTATTAAATAGTATACTAACAGTTGAAAGAGGAAAACCACTTTCTCATGGTGATATCGGTTGGCAAATATTTACAGATAGAATCATTTCCCAAATTAGTTTACTGAAAAGTGGGGTAGTTTTTCTGTTATGGGGAAATTTCGCCAAGAGGAAAAGGAAAGTAATAGATGAAAACAGACATTATATCCTTGAATCCACACATCCTTCTCCGTTCTCTTCAAATTTTGGATTTTTCGGGTGTAAACACTTTTCAAAAACAAACCGAATATTGAAGGAACAAAAATTGAAGTTAATCGATTGGAACTTATCCTAGTCGGATCCTTCATTCCCTTTTTTTCGCATTCACAACAACCATAGACGGTCGTAACAATCTGCTATGAATGGTATAACCTTTTTGGACTATATCTATTATTTTATTATCTTGATGTTCTTCTGAATTGATAGTTGAAACAGCTTCGTGAAACCTAGGATCGAACGGTTCTCCAATTTGAACGTCAATAGGTCGTATCCCATATTTTTTAATAACAGATAGAAATGATCGAATAGTCAACTGAACACCTTCTAAAATCAATGAAAAACCATTTTCTGCGTTCTTTGTTAAAGATATGGATCTTTCCAAATTATCTATAACAGATAGGAGATCATAAGAAAATTTCTCTAAAGCAAATTTGTGCGCCTTCTCCATATTCTTTTCAGATCTACGTATAATGTTTTCTACCTCTGCTTTTGAGCGAAGAATGATTTCCCTTTCTCTTTTCTCAAAAGACCCTAACTTTTCATTCAGCTCTTTAATCAAAGAGCCATATTTTTCTTCCTTTTTAGAAAAATCCTCTTTTAATATCTCATAAACATCGTCTCTTTTTGTAGAGTTCATCTCTTTTGGTTCCTCTACAGAAAATTTTTTATTTTCGTGATTTTTACGGTCTTTTATAGTATTCATAAACTTTCTCTCGTTTATAATCGATTGCTGACCAATCGATTAACTTTTTCTACTATTATAGTAACAAAAGTTCGATATTCAATAGGATTATTATCTTCGACAAGGAAAATTATGCTTCGTAAAAACTCAAAAAAAGTATTTTTTTTTAAAAATATAGGCGTCGTCGGTCGAATCAAACATCCATCAGTTTTAAAGACTTTTAAAAATCTTTGTATTTGGTTGAACAGAAAAAACTACCACGTAATGATCGAAGATGATTTAACTGATCATTTAAAATATGATAAAGGGATCATTTTCAGCGATATTCACGAAATAGGGAAACAAGCAGATCTAATTGTTGTGATAGGAGGGGATGGGAGTATGTTGAATGCCATGAGAAAATTTTCTAAATATGAACAAAAAATTATTGGAATCAACCATGGAAAGTTAGGGTTCTTAACTGATTTGAATCCAAATCATGTATTGAATCAACTATCTAAAATATTAAACGGTTCCTTCTTCCAAGAAAAAAGATTTTTGTTAGATGTACGAGTCGATAAGAAAAAAAAAAAGATGTTCAACAATCAAGCTATTAACGAAATCTCCTTCAATTCTTGTAAGATAAAGAATATGATTGATTTCGAAGTTTTCATCGATAGAAATCTAGCCTTCTTTCAAAGATCTAATGGTCTCATTATATCAACTCCAACTGGATCTACGGCACACTCCCTTTCCATCGGAGGTCCAATATTAACTCCAAACCTAAATGCGATTTTGTTAGTTCCAATTTTTCCACATTCCATTTGTTTTAGACCGCTTCTAATTCATGGAAATAGTCGTATTAAATTGAAAATAAAAAGTCAAAGTAACCATCAAGAAATTAATTGCGATGGACAAATCGTACATTCCATCCATTATGGAGATGAGATATTGATCAAAAAGAGTAACTATACAATCAACTTGTTACATCCAAAATATTTTGATTACTTTAAAAATCTGAAAAATAAGTTGGGTTGGGGAAAATTTTAAGTCTTTAAAGATCTTCGGTTTTCATCATAGACGTATGAAATATCAAGAAGTTATAAAATATATCGTTTAAAGAATAGATTATTCAGTTTATATTAAATTAATTTTTTTTGAAGATAAGGAGATATATCTTATAGAAGATCAACCCTAGAAAATGAAGACCTCAAAAATAATAAATCTCGATTTATATAGCGATATTCATTATCAAAAAATTAAAATACATGAAAATAAAAAATATAGAAACACATCACATAATTCTAACAATGACAAACTTTTAATCGAATTATTGTCATTAAACTGGAAGAATAATCGCTAGAAATATCCCCATGTATGGGACCAATAAAGTTTTATCAACTAATCGATATCTTAAGAACGAATCTATTAAGTTTGAGATAATATTATATAATTAACATATCGTGAAAATGATCATCTTAAAAAACTTCCTACAATAAAACAGAGAATAAATAAAATGAACCATGATAAGAAAAGATAAAAAAATTCAAATGATTGCATTCAACAAAAAATCCTTTTATAACTATTCAATACAAGAAATAATTGAAGCAGGGATAATCTTATACGGATGGGAAGTTAGATCAATTAGACAAAAAAAAGTAGATATTACAAATAGTTACATAACAATTAAAGATAAAGAAGTGTATGTATTAGAAATGAACATCACTCCAGAAAAAACTGTCACCACTCTTAAAAAATCTTCAGACAAAAAAAGACCTAAAAAACTCCTATTAAAGAAAAATGAAATTCTTTCTATTAGTTCTTATATTAATCAAGAAAGATGTGCAGTTGTTGTAGTATCTTTGTATTGGAAAAAAAATATATGCAAGATAAAGATTGGAATAGGAAAAGGAAAGAATAAATATGACAAACGTGCCAAAATCAAAGAAAATGAGTGGAGGATAAATAAAATAAGAACTTTAAAAAATCTCAATTTTATGTTAGAATGATGGTGTTTTCGTTGCTTATAAGGGGCTGAATAGGGTTCGACGAAATTTATTGATCTTGTAACAGCATGTCGAGTGGATTTCTCGTTTAAAAATCCGAAAAAATAGTTGCAAACACAAAAAAGTACACGTACGCGCAAGCAGCTTAACTATTCTTTAAGAGTAGTGTAGTTTTCGTGTCCTACTTATCTTTCTCTTCGAAAAGTAGGGGTCAAGAAGAAGGGATCGCATACAGTTTTTCTTATCGTTCTGATATGCAAAAATTAGATAAGATAGTCAGATGTTTCAGAAAAGTTTACTTAAGTACTTCTGATAAATAAATCAGTAAACTAAACATGTAGAAGTAAAAAGTGAAAAGTTTCGGACGCGGGTTCAAATCCCGCCAGCTCCATGAGTTAGTTCGATTATCACGATCTGACTCTACACCTGGATTCATAAGTTCTTTCTTTGGTATTGATCTTAATTGTATCTCCAACTCTTATGAAATACGGGACTTTTATGATAGCTCCCGTTTGGAGAATTACAGATTTCCACTCTCCGACACAACGATCACCAAACTCTTTTTTATCAACTGTATGAATTACTTTTAATGTTACGAACTTCGGTAATCTGATAGATATTGGACGATCCTTCCAAAATATTACATCACATCTTAACTGATTTGGGATCAAATCCACCTGATCTTTAATTCTTTCTTTTGAAATACAAAACTGATCATATCCTTCTTCTCCCATAAAAAACCAAAAATTTCTATCATTGTAAATATATATTGATCTAATTTCTAAAATACTATCCGTTATTATAATCGATCCCATCGATTTAAACGTTTTTTCTAAAACTCTATTGGATGACAAACGATCTGTAACCTTACAAAAGGTTTACCTTTTCCTGGATTGACAAACTCAGATTTTAAACACTCGTATGGTTCCTTTCTGTATATGATCTTTGTTCCAGATTTAATTTTATTCATTTCAACCAGTAAAGATATTCTTAAAAAATCTCATGAACTTCAAAATTAAGCACCAAAAAAAAGAACCTAGAAAAGTAAAATCTAGGTTCTTTTCATAAAAGTAACTAAAGCTCAATCTAATGTAAGAAGTTGAATTCCTTTCATCTTACATCATTCCACCCATTCCTCCCATTCCAGCAGAAGGATTCATTTCTGACTTATCCTCCTTTGGAAGATCAGTAATCATAGCTTCTGTAGTTATCATCAATCCAGCTATAGATGCAGCGAACTGTAGAGCAGATCTAGTTACCTTCGTTGGATCTAAAATTCCCATTTCCATCATATCTCCATATTTTTCTGTAGAAGCGTTATATCCGTAGTTATCCTTTCCTTTCTTAACGTTATTAACGACAACAGCAGCTTCTCCTCCAGAATTTTCCACGATCTGTCTCATCGGAGATTCCATAGCTCGTAAAGCTATCCTAATTCCAACAGTCTGATCTTCATTCTCTCCATTGAGCAAATCGAGTCTTGTGGCAACTCTTACCAAAGCGATACCTCCACCAGCTACCACTCCTTCCTCCACAGCAGCTCGAGTAGCATGTAATGCATCATCTACTCTTGCTCTCTTTTCCTTCATCTCGACTTCTGTAGCAGCTCCAACTTTAATTACAGCTACCCCTCCAGATAATTTCGCTATCCTTTCTTGCAATTTCTCTCTATCATAATCGGATGTAGCTTCATCTCTTTGTTGCATAATCTGCTTAACTCTATTTCTAATGGAACTCTTTTCTCCAACACCGTCTATTATCGTAGTAGTATCCTTGTTGATCACGACTCTTTTAGCTTGACCAAGATGTTCTATGGACGCTTTTTCTAGCTCCATCCCGATTTCTTCAGAAATAACCACGCTGTTCGTTAATATCGCGATATCTTGTAGCATTGCTTTTCTTCTATCACCAAAACCAGGAGCCTTCACAGCAGCAACTTTAACAATACCTCTCAGATTATTCACAACAAGCGTAGCCAGCGCTTCCCCTTCTACATCTTCTGCGATAATTAGAAGAGGTTTGCTAGATTTCGCTACATTTTCCAATACCGGCAAAAGTTCTCTGATATTGGACACCTTTTTATCTACTAAAAGTATATAAGGATTTTCTAATTCTGAAGAACCTGAGTCTGGTTTGTTAATGAAGTAAGGAGATAAATATCCTCTATCAAATTGCATCCCCTCAACGACTGCCAACTGATCTTCTAGTCCAGAACCTTCTTCTACTGTGATCACACCTTCTTTACCCACCTTTTCCATTGCATCTGCTATGAGCTTTCCAACTGACTGATCTGAATTGGCAGAAATCGTTCCAACCTGCTCAATAGCTTTGTTATCATCACAAGTTTTAGAAAGTTTTTTTAACTCTTCTACGGCTGTAGATACCGCTTTATCTATTCCTCTTTTAAGATCCATAGGATTCATTCCTGCTGCTACTGCTTTTAGACCTTCACTAACAATCGATTGTGCTAAAACAGTGGCAGTTGTCGTTCCATCTCCTGCCGCATCATTTGCCTTGGAAGCAACCTCTTTCACCATTTGAGCTCCCATATTTTCAAACTTATCTTCTAGCTCTATCTCCCTAGCTACTGATACCCCATCTTTTGTAATAGAAGGAGCTCCGAAAGATTTATCAAGAACGACATTTCTTCCCTTAGGACCCAATGTTACTTTTACAGCATCTGCAAGAATATTGACTCCTCTCAACATTTTTGCACGAGCTTCACTACCAAATTTTACATCTTTAGCTGCCATTTTTTTTTCCTTTTAATTCGTTGATCTAGAAACATAAGAGAAAAATTATTTCTCAACTATTGCAAGAATATCACTTTCTGACATAATCAGAACTTCTTCATTATCGATTTTTTCCGTTTTCACACCATATCCATCGTTGAATATAACAACATCTCCTATCTTTACATCTAACGGTTTATTTTCTCCATTCTCTAATATCCTTCCTTTTCCTACGGCCAATATCTTTCCTCTGGTTGATTTGCCAGCAGCAGAACCAGTCAGAACGATTCCACCAGTAGATTTGGATTCAACTTCCTCTCTCTTGACAATCACTCGATCGTGTAATGGACGAATCTTCATCGACAGATCTCCTATAAATAAAATCTAAGTAAGTACAAGTTATTTTTGTTCTGTAGGAACAGTTTGGAATCACCGTTCTCATGAAATGAGATGGGGATAAATCAGATTAGTTCAAGGGTAGT
Organism: Candidatus Riesia pediculischaeffi; assembly: GCF_002073895.1. Lineage (GTDB taxonomy): Bacteria > Pseudomonadota > Gammaproteobacteria > Enterobacterales > Enterobacteriaceae > Riesia > Riesia pediculischaeffi. The sequence goes on from NZ_CP012839.1 coordinate 261,711, forward strand.
TATTGAAATATTTCAAAAATAACCAATTCTTCATTGAAGTGTTCTAGATGTACCTTTATAAATGCTCGATATGATAAAAAATCTTTGAATAAACGAAGCAATAGAATTTTACTTTGCACGCGATTATTATTTAATATACCTTTCGGATAAGGTATGAGCTATCGCAACCGCTAAAGCATCAGCTACATCTTGCTGAGGATAAAAAGATAATTTTAATATCGTATGAACAGCGCGTTGGATTTGTTCTTTTTTAGCAGAACCTGTTCCAACAACTGACTTCCTAACTTGCTTTGTCGAATATTCAAAAACAGGTAATCGATTGTTAACCGCAGCTAGTATTGTGACGGCTTTGGCTTGACCTAGTTTTAACGCAGAGCTAACGTTTTTTGATACGAAGATCTGTTCTACTACAAAAATATTAGGACGATACTCACGGATGACATTTTGAATACCATCGTAAATGATTTTCAATCTTCTTGGTATATCTAAGATCAACCTGCTTTTAATGTATCCTCCATCTATGTAAAGAATCTGTCCTCTATTTTTTCGTACTATCCCGTACCCCGTAATATGAGATCCAGGATCAATACCAAGTACAGTATCCATATTTTACCACCATATATTCCTATCAGATTTATTTTGGAAGATACAACAAAAATATTCTCGAAATCTACATGTAGAATACCGCTTTAGAATTCCTATATAACTCTTCGAATAATCACGGTCATCAAAACTCTGCTCGATGATCAATTAACGAAGGATATCGTCATATAACGATCTTAATGATCGTACTCGATACAGCGATCTTTAAATGAATATAAATGGCTAATCTTTGTATTCTATGAAAAGAAAATTTCACATGTAAAAATAGTTTTGATGTTCATAAAGTTGATCAAAGAACAGATCAACCCGTAATTTTACTAGGAGCGTTCGTCATAAGACAAGATGCAGAAGTTGTTTTAGGAAAAGCGATAACATTTTTTATGTTCGTCTGATTCAACATTATCATCATTATTCTATCTAACCCGAATGCAAATCCAGCATGGGGTGGAGCTCCATATTGCATTGCATCTAGTAAAAAACCGAACTTACTTATTTGATCTTTTTCTTCTATTTGCAATATCTTAAAAATTTCCTTCTGTATTTCTCTTTTATATATTCTAACAGATCCACTTCCAAGTTCTTGTCCGTTAATCACCATATCATATGAATCAGAGATAACTTTCGTTGGATCCGATCGTAATTTGGATAGATCACATGATTTTGGTGATGTAAAAACGTGATGTGTAGGTTTCAAACTTCCACTCTCTTCCTTTTTAAACATTGGAAAATCGACTATCCATACTGGCTTCCATATATTTTTTTTTGTGATGTTCAGATCTTCTCCTATCTTTAGTCGAATATTCCCCATGAATCGATTTACTAGAGATTTTTTCCCAATTCCAATACATATCATATCTCCATCTTTTAGATGAAAAGTTGAAGAAAGTAAACGAAACATATCCATATCTAAAAATCCATGAAAGATCTTTCTATTTAGTCTATCAATTATATTCGAACTTACCTCTACAAATAGAAAATGTTTAATTTTAAATTTCGAACCGATATTTTGATATTCTTTTAAGCAATCCGCATTGGTTTTTTTCAATGGTGATTTGACGTGAATTAAAATACAATTGTCTTCTAAAGAACAATATTCCATGAAACGATTGAATCGAAAGGATTGCAGAAGAGACGTGATGTCAACTAGCTCTAAATAATTTCTGAGATCTGGTTTATCCGTCCCATATTTACGAACAGCATCTTTAAACGTTACTTTCGGAAAACGATCTGGAAGATCCACTCCTAAAAATTTCTTCCAAAGTTTACAAATGAATTCTTCTATGAACCTTCTAATCTGCTTCGAACTGATGAATGACATTTCTATATCAAGTTGAGTAAATTCTGGTTGACGGTTCGATCTAGAATCTTCGTTACGAAAACATCTTGCTATCTGATAATAGCGTTCGAATCCAGATATCATTAACATCTGTTTAAACATTTGAGGAGATTGTGATAGTGCATAATAACGGTTATTTTTTATTCTGCTTGGAACAAGGAAATCCTTAGCTCCTCCATCCGTTAGATTAGATAAATATGGAGTCTCAATGTTGATGAATCCATTCTTATTCATGAATTCATGGATAAAATAGGTGATTTCTGACCGTCTAACTAATATTCTAGTTATATCTGGATTTCTTAAATACAAGTATCGATACTTCAGTTGTATTTTTTCGGATGGAATTTGACGAAAACTGATATCTATTGGAAGTGCTTTCGATGTATTGAGGATATTCAAAGAAACGACTATAACCTCTACATCTTTTTTGATGTAACCTTTAGTTTTTCTTATTCTCCCTTGAACAACCCCTGATGCTGTAATACAAAACTCCTGTTGCAACTCTAACGATTGAAGAAAGATGGATGGAGAAACTTCTTTTGAACAAACCGCTTGTACAGTCCCTGTCCTATCACGTATATTTAAGAAAGTTAAGTTTTTCAGAAAACGTAAGTCGTATATCCATCCTAAAATAGTTACAGAATTCCCAACATGGGAAGAATTTATTTCTCCGCAGAAACACGTTCTTAACATAATTTTCTCTAAAATCTCCTAAGTTTGAACAACATATCTCTACTATTTTTCATAAAAATATGAAGAGTTATGTTGAACGATCTAATTCAATTACATTGATATTTATTAAACTACATGTTCAAGATATACTCAATAAAGATTATTTTAAGATCGTTAAATGAACAAGAAACTATTGAATTAAATATTTTAACATCATAACGGAATACATTTACGATCAATTCTTAAAATCTTAGGACACTGTTCAAGTATGAATTCCTCATCAAAATTTTAAATAGTCTTACCATTTATGAAAAAGAAAGATCAATTATCTAAAAAATATCTAACTTCAGGTAGTTGGAAATTTAATCGAAAGGTTTCAGAAGTATTTCACGATATGGTGCATAGATCCATTCCGGGATACAAAAATATCTCTGATACGATCGGATATTTTTCTCAAAAATTTGTACAACCAAAGAGCAATATATACGACCTAGGATGTGCGATAGGGGGAGTTACCGAATCTATCATCAAATACGTAAAGAATGAAGATTGCAAAATCATCTCTATAGACAAATCGTCAGATATGATTGATGAATTTAAAAAAAGATTTTCTAACAAATATGGAGAAAATTTTTCAGTAAAAATCATGAAGCAAGATGTGCTTAAAACAGATATCAGAAACGCATCAGTAGTGATTTTGAATTTTACATTACAGTTCATTCGACCTTCCAAAAAATCGTATATCTTAAAAAGGATCTATAATGGTCTTAATAAAGGTGGAATCTTAATCCTCTCGGAGAAAGTGAGATCAGAAAATAAAGATAACTTGTTTATAAACGCACATAAAGATTTTAAATTGTCAAATGGGTATAGCACTTTAGAAATTTCACAAAAGGAAAGAATGTTGAAAAATGTCATGTTTGTAGAATCAATCAGACAGAATCGATATAGGCTGAAACATTCTGGTTTTCGTCGTACTGTACTGTGGTTTCAATACTTGAATTTCATATCATTAATCACATTTAAATTACAATAGAGATGTTACATTTCATAAAGTTTTATGAGGCAGTGTTCATTATCTTTTCCGAAAAATGGATAAAGATCTCTTCCAATAGAATTAAAAAATGGAAAAATTTTTTTACAAATAGAAAATTCGACCATTTTTTAAAAATCGTCGATAAACTACCTAAAGTGAAACCAGATGTATTAAATATCAAGACCGAAATTTCAGTAAAAAATCTCACACAAGATAGTGAGTTTTTAAGAAAAAAAATAAAAAGTTTGTTGCTTCAACTTTCTCCTTGGAAAAAAGGTCCATTCGATTTGTATGGACTAGAGATCGATTCAGAGTGGAGGTCTGATATGAAGTGGAACAGAATTATCCCTCATATATCTTCGCTGAAAAACAGGACAGTTCTTGATGTAGGATGTGGAAACGGATATTATTTATGGAGGATTCTTGGAGAGCAAGCAAAATTTATCATAGGAGTAGATCCATCTATTTTATGTTTTTTTCAGTTCAAAGCGGTTGAAAGACTCATCGGTCAAAAAAAAAACGTAAACTTTTTTCCAATGCGAATCGAACATATTCCTTATCTGAAAATTTTTGATACAATTTTTTCGATGGGAGTGATCTATCATCAACCATCTCCTATAGAACACTTAAGACATCTGAATAATCAACTAAAAGATGGAGGAGAGTTGGTTCTAGAAAGTTTAGTGATCCAAAAACAACACCATGATTGTTTAGTACCAGTTGAAAGATATTCAGGTATGAGAAATATCTACTTCATTCCATCGGTCGATATGTTGAAAGTTTGGTTAAAAAAATGTGGTTTTTCTAATATCAAAATCATTAGTCAGACATATACTTCAATAGAAGAGCAGAGGTCGACTGATTGGTCCAATTTTAGTTTGTTGGAGAATGTAGTACATTCAAATGATCCGAACATCACTAGAGAAGGTTATCCTTCCCCTATCAGGGTGATCGTGTTAGCTAAAAAATCTTAAAGATAAACCATTTTGGGTCAGATATCAAGATTAACTACTCAATAGATTTTATGATAAAAGCGACGAATGTAACATATTCAAAGTTGTACAGGATACCTTTCAAGATTTGATCGTTTTCAATTTCCATCCGATTCATATATTTAATTTTTTACGATTTTATAAATTTTCAGAATGAACATTAAACAAATTATCCAAGAAAAGATACGATCTATAGTAACCTTTGAAAATTTCTGTGACAGCGTTGAAGTTCGAGTGCGTTTTTCTAAAAATAGGAAAACATTCGGAGATTATCAGATAGAAGGATTATCCAATATTTTAAAATCAAATCGAATATCTTTGGAAACTTTCAAAAGAAAGTTATGCTATCTTTTTTCAAAGGAAGAGTATATAAAAAGTATAAAAATAATCGAACCGAATTTCATCAATATCTTTCTTCATGAAAGATGGATCTCTAGACAGATAGATACAATTTTTTCGAAGGATCGTTTAGGTGTCTCTCAAGATAACTATCAAAAAAAAATTGTTACAATAATAGACTACTCTTCCCCAAATATGGCGAAAAACATGCATGTTGGACATTTAAGGTCTACAATCATTGGAGATACAGTAGTGAGGGTATCAAAATTCCTAGGGAAGAAAGTGATCAAAGCAAATCATATTGGAGATTGGGGTACTCAATTTGGAATGATTATAGCCTATTTGAAGGAAATACTAAGAAAAAATTGTGTGAAAAACATAACATTAGAAAAAATTGAAGATATTTATCAGAGATCTAGAAAAATTTTTGATCAAAATGGACGATTCTCCCATATTTCTAGAAGATATATTCAACAATTACAATCTGGAGATGATGAATTACTCACTTTATGGAACGATCTCGTTCAGATTACGATATTAGAAAATCAAAGAATATACGATCTTCTTGGAGTATCCCTTAATAAGGGAGATATAGTAGCAGAAAGCTTTTACAAGGATATGTTGCAAGATATAGTCGAAGATTTAAAACAAAAAAAAATAGCGGTGATACACAATGGGGCCGTGGTGGTCTATTTAGACGATTTCAAAAATCATCATGGAAGATCTTCAGCCGTGATGATTCAAAAGAGCGACGGAGGGTATCTATACGCAACCGTCGAAATTGCCTGTTTAAAATATAGATGTGAAAAGTTAAAGGCAGATCGTATCATATATTACGTTGATTCAAGACAAACACGTCATTTACAACAATCTTGGGCTATCGCTAGGAAAGCTGGTTATATCAAAAAACGAGTAAAACTGGAACATCATCAGATCGGTATGATTTTAGGAGAAGATAAAAAACCGTTTCGAACTAGATCTGGAAGGAACATTAAATTATTTGATCTTCTGAAGGAATCAATTACGAGGGCAAGAAAATTCATTGTCGATAAAAATTCTGAACATCTTAACAAAAGAAGTATCTCTCGAACTGCGCGTAAGATAGGAATCGGATCAGTTAAATATTCTGACTTATCTAAAAATAGAAAAACGGACTACGTATTTGATTGGAATAATGTATTTTCATTCATCGGAAACACTTCTTCATACATCCAATATACGTATTCTAGGACAAAATCTTTAATAAATAGATCGAATATAAGTCCTAAGGAACTGAAAAATGATTTCTACTTATCTGACAGGTATGAGAGAGAATTATCTATACAATTGTTGAGGTTGGAGGAAGTGTTACAAGACGTCTCCAAAATGGGTTTACCGAACATCTTGTGTTGTTACTTATATGAATTATCTAATATATTTTCAAAATTTTATGAACATTGTGCTATTCTACATTCAATAGACGACATTCAAAAAGAAAACAGAATTAAGTTAGTCTTCTTAACTGAGAGAACCATAAAGATCGGTTTGAATCTTTTAGGAATTCAAACCGTGTCAAAGATGTAAAACCTAATCATTACTCTGATAAGGCACATTACGTTTGATCTATTCATTTGATATGACATTTGTTCTGAAGATTGATAGAATCTTTAAACAACGACTTTTCATAAAGTTTAAATATTTTTAGATTCGTTCTACTTGGTTCGAAATCAGTAATATCATAATACCAAACTGGTCAGGTCTGGAAAGAAGCATCCAAAGGTATTTGGATATGTACCGAACGAAACCAAGTAGAAGAACGAGATTTAAAATTTTTTTTCGGTCGTGTCTTACACGAGCATTCAACCATAAAAATAACGGTGCGAAGATTTAACAAATCTGTCGAAAGAATCTGTGTATATGACACTTTTATTGATTTATTCAAATATTATGGAGGTGCAAAGAAGATCTTTGAAGGTCTTTCCATGAAATATATAATATATTTTTAAATCGTTTTAACCGACCATATCGGCTTAAAAACAATTTATGATCATTGATCAATAGGGTCTTCCTTTTGACGATAGGAATCAGAGGTTCTCTCCATCGAGACGGAACATTTTAGATGAGTGCACCATTTCGATTTGAACAGCCTAGAGTGATTAGATAATTGGATTATTTCTAATTGAATCTTTCAGAAAATTAAGATTTTTATTATGATATGGTAAAATTTATAGACATAAATGATATGATGTTTTATTACCTTCAAATTTTTGAAAAAATGCCATATCTGTTAGGTAATCGTACCTGTTGCATAGAATCTTATTCGACTTTTCAGTCACAAATAATCTCAAATTTTTTGAATGGATAACATCATTCTCCGTCAAATCATTTAACGATGGAACAAGAGAAGTATCTTCAATGGATTCGTTTGAAAAATATTCTTCTAATTAAAGGGAGATGTTTCTTTGAACATTTTCAAAGGAGTGATTTATAAAGAAAAGATATAACAGGATGAGATAAATATCTGAAAGTTATCTAACATCAATTTTTCTGATCAATTCTTCTAAACAGTTGAAATTACCGTCGAAATAATCCATGTTAATGATCGTAAAGAGAATATCTAGAAATTAATACGAAGATTATTCGACCCATTTCGTTTTAAGAACGATTTTAAAGGTGCAAATAATTCTGATGTTTCACCAACACCGTCAATCGCCAAAGAATCGTGATCATGAAAGATCTTACGCTAGCTAGAAAATGGAGACCCATTTCTTTTCAAGACATTTCTGGACAAGAACATGTCATCGAATCGTTGTCCTATTGTTTACACGAGGGGAAGTTGCACCATACATATCTTTTTTCCGGATCTCATGGGGTCGGAAAAACAACAATAGCCAGAATTTTCTCTAAAGGAATGAGTTGTAAATCAGGAATCACTGATCATCCTTGTAACCGATGTGATAATTGTACTGAGATTCAGAATGGATCTTTTATCGATTTGATCGAAGTAGATGCAGCATCTAAATCTAAAATAGAACATATAAAAGAAATATTGGATAATTCAGAATATCTTCCGGCAAAAGGAAAATTTAAAATATTCTTAATAGATGAAGTGCACATGTTATCCAGGTATAGTTTTAACGCTTTATTGAAAAAATTGGAAGAACCTCCAGAACATATAAAATTTTTGCTAGCAACAACTAATCCAGAAAAGTTACCTTCCACGATTATCTCTAGATGTTTACATTTTCAACTGAACATATTAAGTGAAGAGAAAATTTGTGATAGATTGGAAAGAATCTTTCTATGCGAGAATGTGCAAAACGATCTTTCGTCTAGGAAGTTAATCGCAAGATTATCAGGAGGAAGTTTAAGAGACGCTTTGAATATTTCAGAGCAAGTTATTTCGGTTGGAAAAGGAAAGATATCAAAGGATCTCATAATTGACATCATCGGAATACCAGATGAAGATTGCTCATTTCAAATCATGAAATCTATTGCACAGAACGATTTCAAAAAAATGATGTCTATAGTAGAAGAGTTTTCAAAAAGAAGTGGAAACTGGGATAAGTTGTTGTCAAGTTTATTAAACTTCATCCACGAAATAATCATTGCAAAGTTTTTGCAAAACGATAGAGCACACTACAAAGAAATTCATAAGAACATCTGGATCATGTTAAATTTGATCAAATCCACGGAAGATCTATACTTCTATTACCACACCATACTATCCGGAAGAAAGAACATCTCTTTCTCTCCGACTAGAAGAATTGGTGTGGAAGTTACTCTATGCAAAGCCATAACGAAGTTCAATTTCTCTGATGTTTCAAATAAATCGAAATCTTCGACATAATTTCTAAAAACAGGAGGTAATGTATTGATTCTGAACGTATAAATATTTTTGAGATGCATAAATCGTACACAACGTAGGATGATATTTTTTGGACGAGGTATTTTAATTTTGACGATAAAATCGATGAGGGTCATCGTCGTAACGATCAATGATCGACTGTGAAGATGGTTGCAAAATAGAGTTCATGAGGTTCGATGTTCATTTTTATTAACGAATACGCTCAAGATATCTTTTCGATCGAATCTAAAAAATGAAGAAGAAATCTTAACTTCGTCAATTTCTTCGACTTTTTCGAATAGATCACATATGAATTTTCGATTGGCTATCTTCTGTGATTATCCTATCTCGACGATAAACTACTGCACGGCTTAACCCGAGCGTTATTGAGCATAAAACGATATCGATCACCGTACAGAGTCAGAGAAATTTTGATGATTTTAAAAGTCTTTCGTAAAAATATTTAGGTACGGTTGTAGCATACTTGATTCATCCAACTATCTTATCACCTGAAGACTGTTTCTTTGATACGACTTGTAGAAAGATCCATGAATCTTAATCACATAAAAGATCGTGATCATAACTCAGTGATACATAAAATGATTGCACGAATGGAAATCTAAGAATTTATTGTACGGTAGATTGTGAATCTGCTAAAAAATAATGATCGAATTAGAACTATTTCGAAATTGACCTAAAGTTCATACAAACATAAGAATAATTCAAATGTAATGAGATCGAGGTAATACGATGGAAGAGACAAAAAAAGAAGTGTTACAATTTCAGTCCGAGGTGAAACAGCTCTTGGGTTTGATGGTTTATTCGCTTTACTCCAACAGAGATATATTCATTAGAGAACTTATCTCAAATGCTTCCGATGCGATCAACAAACTTAAGTTCATTGCTATCTCTGATTCCTCCCTATACGAAAAAGAACATGATTTTGAAATTAGGATTTCCTTAGATAAAAAGAATAAAACAATATCCATCAGAGATAATGGAATCGGGATGAGTAAAAGTGATATCATCAAAAACTTAGGAACCATTGCGAAATCTGGAACCAAAGAGTTCCTAAAATTCTCGAAAGATTGTGATAAAAAAAATATAAATCAGTTGATCGGTCAGTTTGGAGTAGGGTTTTATTCTTCTTTTATCGTCTCCAAAAAGGTGATCGTGAAAAGTAGACTCGCAGGTTCAGAACGTAGTCAAGGAGTTTTATGGGAATCTGAAGGGACAGGGGAGTATTCTATCAAATATGAAGACAAGGTAGACCGTGGTACGGAGGTAATCCTACATGTTAAAGAAGATCAGGAAGATCTACTAAGTCATTCAAAGCTATCTAATATCATCAAACGATACTCTAACCATATCGATATTCCAATAAAAATGAAGACAGTTGATCGAAGAGAAAATCGAACATTTTGGAAACAGATCAATCTTGCCACAGCTCTATGGAGAAAAGATAAAAGTAATATTTCAGAAAACGAATATAGAGAATTCTACAAAAATTTGTTCAAAGATAGTTTTGATCCGATATTTTGGATGCATAATAAAGTGGAAGGAACACAAGAATATATCAGTTTAATGTTTATACCTTCTAAATCCTCTATAGATTTATGGAACCGTGAAAAGAAAGGATCGTTCTACCTTTATGTGAGGAGGGTCTTTATCAAAGACATCTCCGATCAAGTTGTTCCGAACTATCTACGTTTCATAAGAGGATTAATTGATTCTGAACATCTTTCTTTGAACATATCCAGAGAAATTTTACAGAAAGATGAAAACGTGCGAAAGCTAAAAAAACAGATTACTAGAAGAATTCTAAATTCTTTGGAGATGTTGTCTAAGAATCATCCAGAGAAGTATCAGATGGTATGGGATGGATTCGGTTCGGTCTTAAAGGAAGGTCCTGCAGAAGATATATCGCATAAATCATCCATCATCAACCTGTTGAGGTTCTCGTCTACTTTTGTAGAAGACGAACAACAGACGGTCTCTCTGAGAGAATATTGTGATAGGGCAGAGAAAGGACAGAACAAGATCTATTATCTTACAGCAGATAACTATATCTCTGCGAAAAAAAGTCCACATCTGGACTGCTTCAAAAATCAAAATATTGAAGTCTTGTTGCTATATGATAGAATTGACGAATGGATGATGAACTATATATTTGAATTCCGAGGGAAAGAGTTCCAATCGATCAGCAAAAACGATTCTTTTCTGGAAGATACAGTCACTCAACGAAAAAACGATATCATCATCTCTGATGAAAAGATCTTCCAACCTTTTCTTAAAAGGGTGAAGATGGTTCTGGAAAAAGATATAAAAGATGTTCACATGACTTGCAGATTAGAAAAATATCCCTGTGTTCTGAAAACTGATAAAAATGAAATGAGTAGTCAGATGGCCAAACTGTTCTCATCGGTTGGTCAATCTGTTCCTCCAATTAAATATGATTTCTTCTTGAATAGATCACATCCAATAATAAATAAAATCATGAAGATAGAAGATGAGAATCTATTTTCTAGATGGGTAAAAACAATCTTTAATCAAGCTTTGCTGATAGAACAAGGTTATTTAAAGGATGTTAATCAGTTTATCATTGATATTAATCAGCTGCTCTCTTCATGATAGAGGAGATATGTTATTAGATGAAATTTTTAGAAAGCACTTTCTTTTTTTGATCAGAGGGTATCAATATTTCTTAGGATCGTTTAAATGATAGGAATCATACTAATAGGAGCTCCATGTTCTGGAAAGGGGACTCATTCTGAGTTCATCTGCAGGAGATATGATGTATCAAAAATTTCTGTAGGGGATCTTCTAAGATCTCGGACATCTTTGATCGATCCATATGATGACAGAGTAGATCATTTAATTAGTCGAGGTCGTTTGATCGAGGATGAAACAATCATCGATATTATGAGGAAAAAATTTGCCGAGATGAATTGTAGAAAGGGATTTCTTTTAGATGGTTTTCCAAGAACGGTACGACAAGCTCGATCCATGCTTGAATTAGTAGAGGATGTTCGCTACATATTGATCGAACTAATGGTCGATACAAGTAAGATTATGGATCGAATATCTGGACGTTTGATCCATATCCCTTCCAACAGAATATATCACTCCACATTCAATCCTCCTAAAAAGAAAGGTTTGGATGATCTTACCGGAGAAAAATTAGAAGTTAGGATAGACGATACATCTGAGATAGTACGAAAAAGAATCGATATATACCATCGTTGTACAGAACCTTTGATACGTTTCTGTAGAGAAATAGAAAGGGTTTCGTGTTTTAAGGTGGATGCAAACAAAGGTATCAAAGATGTTCAAAAGGAAATCGTTAAAATATTGGATCGAGCTCATTCTAACGATCTACATCGAAGGCTGACACGTAGATCCAATCTTTAAAACCTTTTGGATTATCCAACCTAATTGGATTTTCCGATGAGAGGGTGGCTGTTTAATTCATTTTCTGAAGAAACCTGTTACGTTGTTTATTTTCACTAAAAAAGAATTAACAATGATAGAAATTACGGCTCCTGAAAGAATCAGATTCTGAACCTCGTGGCTGAATAAGTGTAGATTTGTGCCTATTTTAGATAAAATAAATGAAAACTCTCCTATTTGTGTTAAATTGACGGCCACTCCAAAAGAATCTTTGTAGCTGTATCCGAACAGTTTGATCAGAAAAGAGATAAAAAACAGTTTTCCAAACACTATAATTGTTAAGATTATCAAAATTTGTATTGGATACGTCAACAACACAGTTGGATCGAGCAACATACCGACTGACACAAAGAAGAGGACCGCGAACGCATCCTTCAATGGGAGGATGTCCTTTGCTGCTTTTTTACTTAATTTAGATTTATTTAGCGTTATTCCAGCAAAAAATGCACCTATTGCGAAAGAAACATTGAACAAAGTAACGGAAGCGTACGCGATCCCTATCGCGAACACTAGAATCGCTAGAGTAAAGAGTTCTCTAGAATCAGTTTCCTCTGTTTTCGAAAGAAGGTATGGAATTAATCTCTTTCCAAACATCAAAGTCAATACGATGAAACAAGAAACCTTTACCATCGTCAACAAGGTTCTTATGAAAATCGAAAAAAGATGATTCTCTTGTACCACATCGTTGACCAGATTATACAATACTGGCAGTATCAGCAGGATCAATAGCATAATCAAATCTTCAACGATCAACCATCCAATAGAAATTTTTCCAATTTTACTGCAAACAATCTTTTTTTCTTCTAAGGTTCTTAACAACACCAAAGTGCTAGAAGTCGAAAAACATAGTCCGAATAGAACTCCAGAAAAAATTTCACAACCTATGCATCTCGATAATATAAAGCCTAACAACGTCGTGATAAGAACTTGTATGATTGCCCCTGGGACTGCGATAGATTTAACTGAGAGGAGATCATTCAATGAAAAGTGCAAACCAACTCCGAACATGAGCAATATTATTCCAATTTCGGCAAGTTCACTGGCAAGCACGGTATTCACAACGAACCCTGGTGTAAAAGGACCGATAATAAATCCAGCTGTTAGATACCCTACCAAAGGAGATATTTTAATTTTTTGAGAAATCATCCCAAAAAGATATGCTAGACATAGTCCTCCTGTGATTGTAGCCATCAAAGATTGAGAAGAATGATCCATGATATTGTGATACCTTTTAATCTCATATTCGATCGTCTCATTATATTTTAAAAATCGAGAAACCCTTCGAGAAAAATCTGAACTGAAATAGATTTTTAGAAAGTTGTCGATTAATATATGCAATTACTAATCAATTAGTCAAAATATTTTTGATCAAAATAATTCTAGGATATTCTATTAAAGATATCTGTACTCATGAATATATGCTATATAAAAATCAATTTTCAAACGGTCTCATATCTAGAATATCTTAAAAAGGAAGATTGTTTGATATTCATTTCTTTATAACGATGATTCGTTTATAAAAGAAATAAAACTTTTCCTTATTCTCAATAAAATCATCGATTTTAGAGATCTTAATCTAGTTGTAGGATTTTTGAAGTATGCGTAAGAATTCATATTACTCATTTGATAGAGTGATAAGGTGATCTTAAAAAATTTAAGATCATGATGTTTTACAGGTAGATCGTTGGGATCTCAACGATGTCGTGTAGAATCATTTTCATCAAGTAGATTGAACCTCGTGAAGCTACAGTTAGTTATTTTAATAAAACTATAAACATAACTGATATTCGATTCAGATCATTATGAAAATCGACAATTGTTGAAAAAGTTGTGAAATTAAACTCTGTGAATGCGAATTTGATTTCAACAAACTGCACAAATATCTTAATCATGATAAGATATCTCGGATACGAACGTGTCAACCTTAATCTTCTTCCCCATACATCACAGATGATATGAACAGATCGTTTCCAGATATCTCATTGCAGTTGAATGAAAGAAAAATACATCACACTTATTTCAAACGTGTGAAATACGTTCAAATCACATTAAATAGCCCGAGTGTTAGTACTTTAACCGATCGTATTTCATTTTTTATACGAAGATAATCAAAATATTTTAGAAATAACGCACTATACGTTCTCAATAGAAGGGAATCTTCTTCAACGAAAGATAAATCGTTTTGAACGGTAGAGTATTTTTTCAAAACATTTCTTATGCCTTAGATTTTTCTACTGAAAACTGCGATCGAAAATTCACGATTGTTGATAGGATCATTAAAAACTCATTACTTTAATAAACTCATCTTACCAAACACAATCGGTAACTAATGTTCATTAGCTTATCATATTCAAAAGGAAACAACGTTCTACAGAATATGTAAAACGTAACTTCAAATGATTAGTTATTTTTTTTAAGTTCTTAGAGATCCATGATCTAAAAATCATTATACATTTCAATAAATTTTTGATAGATTTTTCATCATGTTTAATATTATACTCTGAATAGTTTTAAAGTGTACGAAAAATTTTATTAAGAATAAAAAACTTCTAGAAAAGTATTCCGATAAAACCGTTTTCGATCAAATCTTCATATTCTTAAAATGTTAAAGATTTACAACACTATTCGTCGAAAGAAAGAGGAGTTTATACCGATTGTTGAAGGAAAAATAGGCATATATGTGTGCGGAGTCACCGTTTATGATCTATGTCATATCGGACACGGAAGGACCTTTACTATTTTTGATATGATAGTAAGATATTTACGATTTATTGGGTACGAAGTGAACTACGTTCGTAACATTACTGATATAGACGATAAAATCATTCAAAGATCATCCCAAAAAAATGTTGGCTATGCTAGTTTTACGAACACGATGATTGAAGAGATGAAAAAAGATTTCAATCGTTTAAAAGTCATTTCGCCAAACATTGAACCACACTCCACATCGTATATCCAATCGATGATCGATCTGATAACGGATCTGGAGAAGAATGGACAAACTTATCGCGGCAAATCTGGGGATATATTGTTCGATACCACAATAAATTCAGAATACGGTAATCTTTCCAACAGGGACATTTTTCTTGGAAGCAAAAAAAAATTTAGCAGAAACGTTGAACGTAATAGCTTGAAAAGATTTCATTCAGATTTCATTCTTTGGAAATCTTCGAAAAAAGGAGAACCTTTCTGGGAATCTCCTTGGGGTAAAGGAAGACCTGGATGGCATACAGAATGTGCTGCAATGAGCATGAAGATTCTTGGAAAAAATTTTGATATCCATGGTGGTGGATCGGACCTGATATTTCCACATCATGAAAATGAAAGGATTCAATCGATCGGATTGAACGGCAATAACTTTGCAAACTATTGGATTCATACAGGTATGTTGACAATAAGAGAAGAAAAAATGTCCAAATCTAGCCGAAACTTTTATACAATCCGAAACATCTGTTCCATGTATGATCCAGAAGTTATACGTTACTTTTTCCTATCTTCACATTACCGGTAGCCATCTCGATTATTCTTCTAGCAAAATAGACCAATCGAAAAGATCTCTAGAAAAACTTTATTTTTCTCTCATCGGAACTGATCCAGAATATCAGCTCTGTGAAAAAAAGGATAAATTCATAGAAAATTTTAGGAAAGAATTCATAGAGGCGATGAACGATGATTTCAATACACCGAAAGCATACTCTATACTGTTCAGGATATCTAAAAAAATAAACTTGTACAAAAAGATAGAGATAAGAGTAGCGAACAAGTTGGCAAGAGTTTTGAGAGAATTAGCTAACTCTATCGGATTACTAGAACAACCGATCCATCAATTTTTTAGAATGAATCGTGTTCCTTCAAAGATCACGACAGAGATGATCAATAGCGTCGTACGAACAAGAGAAAGAGCAAGAAAAAATAAGAATTGGAAGGAAGCAGATCGTATTAGAAAAAATTTACAGAAGATCGGTGTCGTTCTAGAAGATTTCAGCGATCGAACAAATTGGAGGATGAAGTAGATTTGTCGAAAAAAATTAATGGATTTCACAAGCATATAATATGTTTCTCATCAACATTGTGACAGTCATTGGTCCAACACCTCCCGGGACGGGTGTAATCCATCCAGCTATCTCTATAGCTTCCTTATAGCATACATCCCCGACGATTTTTCCATCATCTGTACAATTAATTCCGACATCTACTACGATCGCTCCTGGTTTTATCCAATCTCCAGGAATGAAGTTAGGTTTACCGATAGCAACCACCAGTAGATCAGCATTCTTAATATGGTAAACCATGTTGTTGGTGAAACGATGAACCATCGTGATGGTACATCCTTCTGAAAGCAACTCTAGAGAAATAGGTCTTCCGACATAATTGGATGCACCGACTACTACCGAGTTCAATCCAATCAATTTGATTTTATAACGCTTTAGAAGCGTAATAATTCCCTGAGAAGTGCACGGCTTCAATTTAGGTGTTCTTTGACAGAGACGTCCAATATTGTACGGATGCAAACCATCTATATCTTTATCCGGTCTTATCTTCTCAAGAATTTTAATTGAATTAATATTCTTTGGAAGAGGTAAAGAAACGAATATTCCATCAATTTCTTTATCTTTATTTAATCGACTGATCAAATTTAGAAGATGAACTTCATCGATATCTTTTGATAGATCATATAATTTCGAAAAAAATCCAATTGTTTTACAAATCTTATATTTCTCTCGAACGTAGACTTTAGAAGCTGGATTATCTCCAACTAATATAGCAGCTACTCCTGGCACTCTTTTTCCAGAAGCGATTCTAACTTTTACTCTTTCATAAATTTTTTTTCTGATAATTTTAGAAATTTTTTTTCCATCAATAATTTTTGCTAACATATTGTGCTTAATCCAAATATTATTTTATAATAAAATGAACGTGATGATGTAATCAATTCAATTGAAGTACTTCTGCGCCCTTAGCTCAGTCGGATAGAGCAACGACCTTCTAAGTCGTAGATCACAGGTTCGAATCCTGTAGGGCGCGTTTCGTACGTTGGAACTGAAAACTGAACTGAACGAGATGATTAGAAACCCTCTTGCAATATGGTCGGACTGTCTTTATTCGATTATATGTTTCAAACGTTGTCAAACAATTAGGAGATATAGATTACAGGATGCTTTTCTCTTTGAAAAGCAAATTGCGGACTATTTTACGATTGTTTTTATGTCTTGGAATTTCAATTTAACTGTTCATTTCATTTTTTTCTTTAATAAAAGATAATTCAGTTTCATCAGTTGAATTTCTAAATTCTCTTCTCTTTTCATCGAATTTCTAAAACTCTCCTTCATTTTGCTCAAACGATAAGAGTTTACTATTTGTTCGGATAAGGAACAATATGTATCCTCGCAGAATGCATCCTCATCGAAAGAAAGATAAGGATTAACGATAATGTGAATTGAAGATAAAGCTGGCAGTACAGAATCTTTTAAAACTTTTATTAACAGCGGCAGTTCAAAACATAATCTCATTTTTCTACTTGCATTAATTACCTCAAGTATTAAAATAAAATCTCGATAATTAGCTACTCGACATTTATTTTTCAAATCTTTTGGAAGAATTCTCAGGACAATTTTGTTCAATCGAATCAACAACTTTGCCTTCTCATGAATCATCTTTAATTTACTTTTTCTGAACTGATCTTCTTGTAACAAGAAAGAAAATGTTTTTGGATAATTATCGCACACGTTTGATCTTTTTAAGTATCTTATTTAATCGTTCAACTTTGGGATAGATAGAATATTTTCGATGCTGTTCGATTAGATAAGTTCATTTTTTTAAATGGTGGTTAGTTTATCTTAAATATGATAAATCATAAAGTTTAGAATAAGATATCAACCATTCAGCTACATAAATTTCGTATTGATCTCTATCATTAAATTAAAAGAACATATTTTGATTTAATTATACATTTGATTGAGAATAATTTATGGTAACCAAATTATTAACCAAAATTTTTGGAAGTCGAAATGATCGAGTTATAAAGAGATTAAACAGATCAGTAGAAATGATCAACAAGTTAGAAAATCAATTTGAAAAACTATCAGATTGTGATCTCAAGAGTAAAACTGATGAATTTAAGAAAAGATTATCTCTTGGAGAGAAATTAAATGATCTCATACCGGAAGCTTTTGCGACAGTTAGAGAAGCTAGTAAACGGGTTTTAAAAATTAGACATTTCGATGTGCAATTGCTAGGCGGTATTGTATTGAACCAACGATGTATTGCAGAGATGAAGACCGGGGAGGGAAAAACTTTAACTTCAACGTTACCAGCTTACTTGAATGCTTTATCCTGTAAAGGAGTTCATATTGTTACTGCAAACGAATATTTAGCTAAAAGGGATGCAGAGAGCAACAGACCGTTGTTCGAATTCTTGAAAATTAGTGTTGGACTAAATTTATCAGGCATGTCATTGCGAAAGAAAAGGGAAGCATATATGAAAGATATTACATATGGAACGAACAATGAATACGGATTCGACTATCTTAAAGATAACATGACGTTCAGTAGAGAAGATAAAGTTCAGAGAAATTTACATTACGCCTTGATAGATGAAGTTGATTCAATCTTAATAGACGAAGCGAGAACCCCTTTGATAATATCCGGGTCTTCAGAAAGTAATGTGGATTTATATCGAAAAGTTGATGATTTAGTACCTCATTTTAAAAAACAAGAACGAGAAGATTCAGAAAATTTTTCAGGAGATGGTCATTTTTCGATAGATGAAAAACATAAACAGGTCACCCTGACAGAAAGAGGATTAGATCTGCTTGAAAGGCTGTTGATCAAAATTCAACTTACCTCTCCTGGAGAATCTTTGTATTCGACAAAAAATATAATTCTTTTACATCGAGTGATATCTGCTTTGCGAGCACATACCCTGTTTCACAAAAATATAGATTATATTGTTAAAAATGGAAGAATAATTATCGTGGACGAACATACCGGAAGAATGATGGAAGGAAGGAATTGGTCGGATGGATTACATCAAGCTATTGAAGCAAAAGAAGGTGTAAGGATACAAGAAGAAAATCAAACTTTGGCTTCGATTACATTTCAAAACTATTTTCGATTATATGATAAATTAGCTGGAATGACAGGAACTGCGGATACGGAAGCTTATGAGTTCAAAACGATCTATCAATTAGATACGATCGTAATACCAACTCATCGTCCAATGATTCGAAATGATTTTCCAGACTTAGTATATATTACTGAAAAAGAAAAAATCCTTGCGATCGTCGATGAAGTTCGAAGATGTTTTCGCAGAGGACAACCTGTACTGGTCGGAACTATTTCTATTGAAAAATCAGAGAAAATCTCAAAAATTCTACATCGATCTAATATTCCACATCAGATCTTGAATGCAAAGTTTCACGATCTGGAAGCGGATATCATAGCTAATGCTGGGAAGATAGGTTCTGTAACTATTGCGACCAACATGGCAGGTAGGGGAACAGATATTGTCCTTGGAGGAAATTGGAAATCGGAAATTGAAAGGAATAGACGTTTAGGTTCTGTACAAATCGATCCTATTAAAATGAAATGGAAAAAGCAACATGATCAGATAACATCTATGGGCGGATTGCATATTATTGGAACAGAACGACATGAATCACGTAGGATCGACAATCAATTGAGAGGAAGATCGGGAAGACAAGGAGATCCAGGATCTTCTAGATTCTATTTATCCATGGAGGATCCCTTGATGCGGATATTTGTTTCAAAAAAAATCATCAATGTTATGAGAAAGTTGGATATAGAATTTGGAAAAGCAATAGAACATCCATGGATAACGAAAGCAATAGAAAACGCTCAGAAAAAGGTAGAAGGCAGGAATTTTGAAATTCGAAAACAACTTTTAGAATACGATGATGTTATCAATGATCAAAGATATACGATATATCTACAGAGGAATCAACTGTTAGAGACAAAAAATATCAGAAAAATCGTCTATAACATAAGAAAAGAGATTGTTTTTAAGTTGATAGATGATTATTTTTCTTCAAAATTCATCCTAAAAAGTAGAAAAAATGACCTTTTAAAAACGTTAAGGAATAAACTTGATTTTAATTTATCGAAACAAGAATGGGAATCTCAGTTCTCTCAAATGAAAAAGGAGGAGATAAAGAATAGGATAATGAGGAAGATCAGTGACACATATAAAAGAAATGAGAAGAAGGTCGGAAAGTCTTTTATGCGTAACTTTGAAAAAAATGTTATGATAAGTATCATAGATAGTTTTTGGAGAGATCATCTATCCGTCATGGATTGTTTGAGGCAGGGGATTCATTTAAGAGGATATGTTCAGAAAGATCCGAAATTAGAATACAAAAGAGAATCTTTTGTATTATTTTTGAATATGATAGATTCTATCAAGTGCGAAATAACGCGGATCTTATCTAATTCTGATGTGATGAAGATCGTTGACTATCAAAAAAATCTTACAAGAACATCGGAAATCGAAGAGGAAGTGTTGAGGAGTCTTGATGTAAAAAAAGATGTCCATATCATTAAGAAATATTCTTGATGAAAACGATATCTAATAGAAATATCTCATCTATCCAAAAATGGTAAGAAGTCTGTAAAATCACTTGACCTTTATTCAACGAACGGCTTCTATAATAAGGATCTGAAAAAATAACAAAATTTTTCGATGACTTTATTCCAGAGTGGACGATGATTCCATCTTTGGTGATCGACTTTGCTACAACATCTGATGTATCGAGTCTGTAATTTTACAATTTGATCTACAAAAATGAAATCGTTTATCACGGCAACAACCTCAAAATTAACGGAGAGACTCCTGATATCTAAGTTGATCGAACCAACTATGCTGAACTTTTTGTCGATTATTATTATTTTTGTATGTAAAAAACCTTTATAAAAATGATAAATTTTCACTCCAGATCTTAAGAGTACTTCGTATAGATTTCTACTAGCCCAATGTACAAAACAGGAGTTATTTTCTTTCGGTAAAACGATCGATACATGTACTCCGCTGAGAGATGTTGCGCAGATTAACTTTAAAATTGTTTTGCTAGGTATGAAGTATGGTGTGGTGATAAGAATATTTTTTTTTGCGTTCTTAATAGAATATATTAGGAAATTTTCGATGAGATCTTTAGGAAACAAAATCCCAGAAGATAGAATTTTTATCTCCGGATTTTTTTTTTTGAACTTTTCGGATATTTCTCCAGTTTCTATATACCAGTCGAACGAATGAATATGATTCAGAATGCTTGAAACTTCTTCTCCTTCGATCCTGATCAGAATATCTACTGTAGAATGATGGTTTCCATCTTTTTTACGATATTCTGGATCCACCATATTCATGCTTCCAATGTACGATATACGATCATCTATCGTAACTATTTTTTTATGTTGACGAGAATCTAACCTATGAGAGAATATCAGGTGATGTATTAGGCTGATCTTTAATGATTTTACGATCTTGATTCCTGCTCTTTTCATTCTTTTTAATTGGTAACTGCGAAAGAATAACCAGCTACCTACATAATCAGCTATGATCTTGCATTCCACTCCTCTTCCAGATGCTTCAATCAACGAATTAGATACTTTATCTACCAATCCTCCTGAACTCCATATGTAAAACATCATATTTACGTTTTTCGAAGATTGATCGATATCTTGAATAATAGATCGTAAAGACTCATGATTTTCAAAAAGTTGTATTCTATCGTATCTCGCATGATATCCATCTTGATTTTTTTGAAGCAGTTTGGAGTATGAAAGGATGAAATTCACTTTTTGTATTTCTTTCCTAAAAAAAGATTTTATTTTTTCTAAAATTGATATCGATAGTAACAAACTTAAGAATTTTTTTTTTATTATTTTCATTTTTGAAACATGGATCAGTTTGATAACAATATTGTTTATCTTATCCACCCTTTGATAGATCATTCATCCTATCATAACAAGAATTAATCGCTGAACAGAATGACTTCCAAAATTCCATTTTAGAATAACTGTTCAGTTAAAATTGAGATAGATAGTAAATGTTAGTAACTCATCCTTCAATATTATGAATTTCATGACAGAGAAGATGATCAGGTAACAATTACGCTCCATACAATCACTAAAACTCTATACCATTCATTCCATCGTTTTTCTAAACATGCTAAGTGTATACAATCGAAAAAAACAGATTAAAACAAAGGAAGTAAACAAATTTTTTACCGTGAAATGCACGACGTTCTTGACAAAAATGTTATTGATATAAAACATCTTTTCAAAGATGATCGAAAAAAACATCTGAAGGAATATCCATACTAACCATATGAACAATATCTGCCAGAAATATCGAAAAGAAATGTTCCAACTTTCGATCATCGCTTTGAAGGGAACTGTATCTTCTCTTACTATTAAAATAATTGGAGAGAGGGAAAATCCGATCGATATCATGATTCCAGGTAGTATAAAAAATAAAAACCCGAAATAAATAGTTAAAGCATGAGATATCAAAAGAATCAACATTTTCGGAACCATTTTCAACGATAAAAAAAGAGATCGAACCGGATCGATTAGTTTTCTTTTATCCCATTCATTTAAGTAAGCAACAACGGATGAAGTAAGTATGGTAAATCCTACAACGATCGTTATTAATGAAAGAAAGGATGTCCTTATGAGGAACGTTTTATCATCTTTAGATAATTTTTGAATCCAAGATACTACAGAATGTACATTTTTCTTTTCTCTAACGATTTTTACAATTTTATTAATTTCTTCCGTTGAAATCATGGAATGGTAAATAGTTGCACTGATCACAGCTGAGATAAGTGATAGTAACAAGATATCGCCAAATCGATTTTTTAAAAAGTTTGAACTTTCTTGAAGAATTGAAGATGTTTTGATTGACATTGATATTTTTATACCAGTTACGTTAGCTGCATATTCTGAAATACTTCGATCATGTTCTTAACGAAAACTTTGAAATGTTAAAAATTAATCGATTATACAAAAATCCATGTGAATTCTATGTGATCAAAAAATACGTTATTTTCTGAACAAGATCTATCCCTTATAACTGGGATAGATCTTGTTTAAAAAAGATTGGTACTCAAAAAAAAAATAACGAACTGATCAAAAAATTGTAAGGATTTTAAATTAAAAACGTCCAATTCCACTCATTCCAACGATGAAAACCTTATTACATTCAAGAAAAACGTCTGTTGCGATCGATTTTTTTTTTGAAGATCTGGCAATAATGTTAAATATCACCTCTTTTGAGGACGTATACGTTGAAAAATCCCTAAATTGATGAGAGTATCAAGTTTATTTTTAAAACTTTTTATACCGAAACTAGATCGCTTACCATGTTTTTATCACAACACTAACAAGATCAAAATGTGTGTTTGTCCTATAGCACTTCGATGAACACAATAAGTGAAAGCGACTTTTAATACTCTGATCTAGTGATTATTTTGGTTTAAAACACTGGGATTTACGATCAAAACTAAAAACACGTCCAGAAATTCCGATGCTTTTATCGCTCATAAGATAAAGGTATATTGACATAATTTCACCGGGAGTTTTTAAATCATCTTTACGGCTTTCTGAAGGATATGCTTGCAATCTCATTTTAGTTCTTATGGCTCCAGGATTAATGCAGTTTATTCTTAAACTGCTATCCTGATATTCTTGATACAAAGTCTTCATAAGACCTTCTATTGCAGACTTTGAAACGGAATAAGGAGACCAATTTTTTTTTCCATCTTTTACAACATTAGAAGTAGTAAACAACAGAGAACCATTTTTTGAATTTAATAAACACGGAAGTAAAAATTTTGTTATAATGAAGACCGAGTTAAGGTTTACTTGTAGAACTTTGTTCCATGACCTGATTGTCTGATTAATAAGGGGGGAAATTTTTCCTAATATCCCTGCATTATGTACTAATCCGTCTAGTGTTGGAAAATCTCTCCGTATT
This sequence comes from Candidatus Riesia pediculischaeffi, assembly GCF_002073895.1. Taxonomy (GTDB): domain Bacteria; phylum Pseudomonadota; class Gammaproteobacteria; order Enterobacterales; family Enterobacteriaceae; genus Riesia; species Riesia pediculischaeffi. The sequence continues at coordinate 285,957 of NZ_CP012839.1, forward strand.
TTTTGAGTTAACTTAAAATATTTCGACTCATTTTTCTCAGATAGATCAAATATATAATTTTCTATTTTTTGAGAAAATTTTTTAGATCGAATCAATGATCTTTTGACGAGATTCATTTTTTCTCTATTTTTTCCGATCAACAACAAATTAGCTCCATGACGAAAGTATGTTTTTGCGACCTCTTTTCCAATTCCGTCACTAGCTCCGGTAATTAAGATGTTTTTTTTAAAAAGATTTAGAAATTTACATACCATTATAAAATCGTAAAAAATAGGATAATTTGATCTCGATGATTATAAAAATTTTTTATTCATGATGTCAATTATTAACCATGATCTGAAGGAGGTATAACATGGAGTTTTTTTTATCTTATGGATTATTTTTAGCGAAAACTGTCACTATTGTTTTCGGAGTGATTTTAACGTTTTCATTTGCTTTTTCTGCTGGAAATAAAAAACATAATAAAAAAGGAAATTTTAAGATTGTGAACGTAAGCAAAAAATATTCATCTAGAAAACAAAATATGATGCGATTCAAAATGAACGCAGAAGAATACAAAAAATGGAGAAAATCGGAAAAAAGAGCAAAAAAAATAAAAGAAAAGAAGAATAAAGATACAAAAGAGAGAGAACCTTGTTTGTTTATAATAAATTTCAAAGGTACAGTTGATGCAGAAGAAGTAAATTCTCTAAGAAAAGAAATCACGACAGTCCTTTCTATCGCTGAAAAACATGATGAAGTATTACTTAATTTGGAGAGTCCTGGAGGGACAGTGAATGGATATGGATTAGCAGCTGCTCAGTTGGAAAGATTGAAAAAAAAAGTAAAGTTAACTATATCGATAGATAAGATAGCTGCTAGCGGGGGATATATGATGGCTTGCGTAGCAGATTATATAATTGCAGCACCATTCTCAGTTGTTGGATCTATCGGGGTTGTTGGTCAAGTACCGAATATCTATCGATTTCTAAAAAAACAAAACGTTGATATCGAGTTACATACAGCTGGGCAACATAAAAGAACCCTAACATTTTTAGGAGAAAACACTGAATCTGGAAGAAAAAAATTTATTCAAGATCTTAACAATACTCATATTCTCTTCAAGAAGTTCGTCCAAAAAAACAGACCTAATCTAGATATCGATATTGTGTCTACTGGAGAATATTGGTACGGTGTTCAAGCAAAAGAGAAAGGATTAATAGATGAATTGAGTACCAGCGACGAATACATCTTGAAAAACGTTCAGGAAAAGAAAATAATTTCGATTAGGTACGTCGTTCATAAAGGGGTTTTAAACAGAATCTTAAATATCTTTTCTACGATTATTTAACGTTCTTGAGTAAAAGATTTATATCGCTCGAAGTCTGAATGTTTAATCGATATTTTATTATTCGATTGCTAAAGGACGGTTGTACTTTAAAAATCTTAAATTGATCATATGTACAATCCTAATCATCTTAAAGAGACCTTACGTCAGGATTGAATAATTTATAGAATTAGAATAATAAAGAAGGGAGAATATCAGATTCGATCTCTACAAGAGATGTCCTAGTTTTTTAACCTTTGTATTCAAATAATGATAATTTTTTGAATTTCTTCCGACTATCATCGGAATTCTTTCAACAACCCTTATTCCAAAATGTTGCATCATTTTAACTTTTTCGGGATTGTTGGTAATCAATTTTATCCTATTGATGGATAACAGATGATACATATCTGCACAGATCTGAAAATCTCGCTCATCCGATTTAAAACCTAATTTTAAATTCGCTTCTACAGTATCAAATCCAACATCTTGAAGGGAATAAGCGCGAATTTTATTTAATAGTCCAATATTTCTTCCTTCCTGACGATGATATAAAAATACTCCGCTACCTTCTTGAACTATCTTCATCAAAGATGCTCTTAATTGAGATCCGCAATCACACCTCATACTCAAGAAAACATCTCCCGTTAAACACTCAGAATGAATCCTCGATAAGATTGGTTTTTTTTCGATAACATTTCCATAAATAAGCGCTATATGGTTGTTTCCATTGATAATTTCCTCAAATCCGACCAAAGTAAACTCGCCGAATTCTGTTGGTAATTTAGTTTCTGAAATAAGTTTTAAGCGCATAATATTTTACAAACGATTACAATGATCATCCAAAGAATTGATGTTTTCAAAAACCTCTAAATATCTCTCGTTAAACTTATAAAAGTTTACTTATTCATATAATGCTTTAAAAATTTTAACAAGTCGATATGTTCAAAAGAAACAATTGGAAATACGAATATTACTTAATTTTCTGTATCGTACAACAATTTCAATTTATTTTTAAGGTACATAATTCTTATGTGATGAAGTGATTTCACGTTTTATTTTTAATAAATCATTAATTAGAAATATTCCATTTGTTTCTATTATTCGTTTATTGTGACAGACTTCTACAATATAGAAAACATAGCTAAATATGTTTTATTACGTTATTATGAACTAAACAATATTCGAAATGAATTTAAAGAGCACTCGATCTTATCAACTTATCGTTTTAACAAGATTAACCAGTACGATATAAATCCTTCGATTATAAATAAACAATATCAAAAAAATATTAACAGATATATGACGTAACACTTACAAATAACCTTGCAAATTACTGAAAGAAGTCCCCAATTTTTGAAATCTTCATATCAAAAAAAATCATTATCTTTTCATGGGAAAAATTGCGCAATTTATCTCATCGTGATGAACTTTTATTTCATCAAGAATTAATTGAATATTATAAACACCATTTGTTACAATGATTAACCAGTTTTTATATATTTTTATACCTAAATTCGCATAAATCAACGATAAAACAACAAGAACATAAGGGACGATTGTAAGTGCAAATAACTTTCCCGTGCAAAAAGAAGATATAATGAAATCTCTTCTTAAATTTTTCTGGAATGAACTGTAACAACCATTTTTCCAACTTAAAAGGATCTGAGAAGTTAGCGAAACCAATCCTATTACAAACTCTAAAAACATGAGTATCTACCGCGATCGTTGGAATACCGAAACCAACGTTCAGTACCACATTAGAAACTTTTCTTCCTACTCCTGGAAGAGATTCTAGTTTCTCTCTGCTATCGGGAACTTCTCCATTATGTTTTTGAATCAAAATCCGACAAATTTTCAAAATATTTCTTGATTTAGTATTAGATAATCCTATCTTCTTTATGTATTTTTTGATTCTTTTATAACCCAAATTTAACATCTTTCTTGAATCATCAGCTAATCTATATAGATTTTGAGTTACAGTATTAACCATGTTATTTCTCGATCTCGTAGATAATACCGTAGAGATCAATAACTCAAAATTAGAACGTACGAACAGATCGATGTTAGAAGAACATGTGTCTCGATTTTTGAATCTATTTAGAATAGCTATTCGTTTTTCATCATTCATTTTACAAAATAAATTTNAAATTTCTAGGATGTTTGGTTATTTCAAGGATTTCAAGAATTAAATACTTTTAAACTTGATCTGAAAATTTATCAAAACATATTTATGTTCTTATTCGAAGAAACTTTTACTCCATTTTCAAATGTTCTTGAATTACAGCGGATTTTAACAAAAAAGTGGAAGAAGTTAAAATTTCTCTATTACAATAACGAAATTATTTAGGAATGTTAAGAAATCTTACATACAAAGAAAATAAAAATACCTTCTATGACGACTCAAATAATAAGGAACTTCTTCCTATCATTAATCAAAAAAAAGATACATTTAAGAAAATCAAAGTTAAATATTACTTTAACGCTGATTTAATAATTTCATCGTACGCACAATCAAGATCTCCCAAACCTTCCACGGAAGTCCATTTGTTTTCTTCTAAATCTTTATAATGTTCGAAGAAATAAACTATCTTTCTTTGCATACCTTTTGAAAGATCATTTATATCTTTAATGTGATCATAATCTCTCGTTAAGGAGCGATGGGGTACAGAAATAATTTTAACATCTTCTCCAGATTCATCTCGCATATTTAAAGTACCAATTGGTCTACAACGAACAACCGATCCTGAAAGTATCGGACACGGAGTAATCACTAATGTATCTATAGGATCCCCATCCTTTCCAAGGGTTTGATTAATATATCCATAGTTACAAGGATAAGATATCAAAGATGGAATAAATCTATCAACATATATAGATCCAAATTTTTTATCGATTTCATATTTTACAACTTTAGACCCTTCAGGAATTTCTATAATGGAAAAAAAATCATATGGTAAATTTTTTCCAGATGGAATATTTAAAAGATTGTTCATTAAGACCTCTTTTCGACCGTTGATAATGACTTAAAGTTATTAATAATCTCTCTTAACTTTCTGTTCATCAGTTTGAATAGTCACTATTTTATCTTGTATGAAGGTTGATTAAATTAAATCATCGTATTTGATGATATATTAAACAATAATAAAATCCAAACTTTTAAATTACGTAATTTCTTGAAATTTATAAAAATTTTCAGATAAAATCATGCGATTAATTCAAATCTTCAAAATATTCCATACTCAGGATCTGAAAGAAAAAAATAGCGATCTTGACATTATTTTGTGTACGCTGTTGAATCAGCGAAGATTTAAATCATACTTCCTTAACTCAATGTGTTCGATATCTAATGTCTAAAGTATTTGTTCTAATGTTCGTCACATCAAAAAAGCTAAGTTCACAAAAATATTAAATAGTTAACACTGACGGAAACTGTGAACCTTCTTCTACATAGTACAATAAAACTTTTAAAGTTCTTATAGAGAAGTTAATAATTCAAATTAAATCTACAATGTATACCGCATGTTTAGTTGATATCATTACCACCTAAGCATTACCGATTTCAATAGTGGTTAATTTTTTCAATTTTTGTAATTCTAAAAAATTACTCATATTTATTCTATAAAGAAATCCATACATTAAACACATCATTCAAATTTAAAATATGTAATGAACATTGTGATAAATACGAAAAATTTTATGAAGAATTCAGTTCAAAATTAGTCTGTGATAAGCAGTATAGATATCTTCATATTAATGAAAAAATTTTTGTTTCTACGAAAACATAAAGATCACTACAGAAAAATGATCTTTCACTATTTAGCCGGAAAATATTTTATGAAAAAAATAATGGGAGTATATCCTGAAATGTACATTCTCACGAGGATTCGTAAAGACTTAAAATAGCTTACTAACGTAAGGTTCAAATATCATAAGAAAAAAAAGAACTGTTGAATTAGAATCGAAATATTATGAACACTCAATTTGACATAAGCAATAAATTACTTCTAATAGAGTATCGATATAGCAAGTTGTGTTAATGCTATCTTATAAGAAGAATATTCGAGGTGACTCAATGATCGAATTGCATATTTAACTTCTTTTTTTGCTACCATTTCAGAGTACTCTAAAGATCTATATCGCTTCATGAGCGGTAGTATTCGTTTTAAAGCATATCTACCTCTTCCATCTTGAATCATTTTTTTTATTTTTATAGATTCTTTTGCGGGAATCTTTTTCATAACATGTATTAACGGTAGAGTAAAATTACCGTCGTTTAAATCATTTCCTGAACATTTGTAATTATTACAACGTTTATAATCTCTAATATCATTGATTAATTGAAATGCATTTCCAAAATGTCTACCATACTTTTTAAAAACTTTTTTTTTGTCAGAATCGACGTTGCAGATAGTAGCTGTAATACATGAAGCTGCTTCGAATAAGCTAGAAGTTTTCTGATATATCGTCTTCATATATAAATTTTCAGAAATTTCTAAATTACGATTAGAAAGTTGTAAAATTTCTCCTTGAACGATAATATGTACGGTATCGGTGATCAACTCTAAAACTTTTTTCGAATCTAATTCAATCATCATTTTTAAAGATTTCGTATATACTAAATCTCCTATTAGAACATTTGCTTCATTTCCAAACACCATACTTGACTTCTTCTGTCCTCGACGCACAATGGAAGAATCGATGATATCATCGTGTAAAAGAGTTGCAATGTGAATAAATTCAATTAAAGATGCCGCAATGATATTTTTTTTTCCTCGAAACCCTAATATTTTACTACATAACAATGTAATTATAGGTCTAATTCTCTTTCCAGATCTTTTATTAAAATATTTCATCAGTTCGTTAATCAATCGAATATCAGATCTAAATTGATCTAGAATCAATTTATTTACAAAGTACATTTCCTCTTTAATTAATTCGACAATTGGTCCTAGTTTCATTTTCATCTAATTCTTCAAATAACTTAAAATTTCTGGAAAATATATAAAAAATTATTATAATTTAAATGAAAGTTCATTTTTTATTTTCACTGAATTTTTATCCTAATATTTTAATATTATGAATCATATTAATTTGTTTCTAAAATAGAAAAAATCTCATCACAATCATTATCGGTTAAAATTTTCATGTATATAATTTTTAGAAAACATTCTAAACAATACTTTGCAAAGATCGGATCGAACATAAAGATAGATCGATTGAACGTCAAAATAAATAGTCTAATCGAAATAAATCAAATTTTAGCTATCTATGATGATAGAAGATTTTTTAAAATAGGAGATCCATTCATACCACATACAAAGATTGTCGTAAAAGTAATATCACACTCTCAAGAAAAAAAAATTCAGATCATCAAGTTTAGAAGAAGAAAGCATAGTAGAAAAAAACAAGGTCATCGTCAAAAATTTACGATGATCAAAGTAAAAAAGCTTTTTCAACAAAAGGATAAAAAATGGCGCACAAAAGAGCAAGCGGTTCTACAAGAAATGGAAGAGATTCTCAATCAAAAAGATTAGGAATAAAAAAATTTGGAGGTCAAATCGTATTTCCGGGGAACATTATCGTAAAACAACGTGGAACAAAATTTCATGCCGGTAAGAACGTAGGTTGTGCGAGGGATTATACGTTGTTTGCGTTAACTTATGGAAAAGTTAACTTTATGAGACAAAAGAAAAGAAAAAAAAAATACGTCAATGTTATCCCTGAAGATCTCTGTATGTAATTATAGAAAGTCAGATAATTTTTAGAACAATTTTATAAAAGTTGATAACATGAAATTTATTGACGAAGTAGAAATATCGGTGTTGGCAGGAAATGGAGGATCAGGATGTGTTAGCTTTCGAAAAGAGAAGACACGTCTGTTGAGAAGAAAAATACCCAATGGTGGAGATGGAGGAAAGGGAGGAGATGTATATTTAGTATCAGATAAAAATATAAATACTCTAACATACTATCATTACCATCGAGTAATACGTTCCGAAGATGGAAAAAACGGGAAAAATAATTTTAGAAAAGGAAAGGAAGGAAAAGATACAGTACAAACCGTTCCTGTAGGAACCAGGGTTTTTGATCGAAGGACAGGAGAAATGATCGTAGATTTAGCCGATCATCATCAATCTATCAAGATCGCTGAAGGAGGGTCTTTCGGTTTAGGTAACTACCGATTTAGAACAAGAAGAAGCAACAGGTGTACTCTAGGAAAGCCAGGTGAAAAGAAAAAAATATTCTTGGAGCTCAGATTGCTTGCTGATGTTGGTCTGTTAGGAACGCCAAATTCAGGAAAATCTACCTTGATCCGTCAAATTTCTTCTGCTAAACCAAGAGTAGCAAACTATCCATTTACAACTTTATTTCCTCATTTAGGAGTTGTAAATGTAAACAATGGAAAGTTCGTAGTAGCGGATATTCCAGGATTGATAAACGGCGCTTCTAAAGGTGTAGGTCTGGGGATAAATTTCCTAAAACACTTGGAAAGGTGTTCTATACTTTTACACATCGTAGATATTTCTCCAGAAATTCAAAGTTCTATAATTAAAAACATCAAGATGATCGATTCAGAAATTTTTTCATATAAAAGTAGTTTATTCAAAAAGAAGAGGTGGATTGTCTTCAATAAAATTGATCTTGTAAAAGAAGATTATGAAGAAATCGCGAGTAAGATTGTTCAAAATTTACGATGGAGAGAAAAATACTATACTATCTCTGCTATTGAGAACATCGGACTTAAAGATCTTTGTAAAGATATATTCGATTATGTCGAAAACACAAAAATTCAATAAAGTAGAAAAAAAGATAATAAAAAACATACTTTAGAAATGAAGGGACGCGATGATTATTTGTATTTTTTTTAGAAAGTTTATTTACTTTACTGCGTAGCATAAACGTTACATACGATCAAAGACACAATAATAATTCGATCAAATCTATTAGTTCGATAAAAAATTAATATTTCTATAAAAAATAAAAGACATTTGATCTTATCGATCTCTTCAAAAAATACTTCAAAAAAATCATAAATCGCAATCGTTTTCGATATTTAAGAATCTTAAAGTTTAATTTTTAACATAACACTTTCAAAAAAAAGTATATACTTTTTTGAAGATGATATTTGAAACAGAAAATTTTAATGATTATCAATATATTAATCTTAGGTTAAGTAAGATTGAATATTGTAATTTTTGCAATCGAGGTTTATAAATGAAGCGAATCCCAATGACACTGAACGGGGAAAAAAAATTAAGGAAAGAACTCGAATTTTTAAAAAATGTTAAACGTCCTGAAATAATCGCTTCTTTGATAGAAGCGAGAAAACATGGAGATTTAAAGGAAAATGCGGAGTATCAAGCTGCTAGAGAAGAACAAAGCTTCTTAGAAGGAAGGATTAAGGAGGTTGAAAGAAAGCTGTCAAACGCTTACATTGTAGATGTCACTCAGATACAGAATAGCGATTATGTGACATTCGGATCAACGGTAGTTTTGCAAGATATATCTTGCGAAAAAGTATCATCTTATCGAATAGTTGGGGAGGATGAAGCTAACTTTAAAGAAAATTTGATTTCTTTTTGCTCTCCGATAGCAAGAGGTTTGATAGGGAGGAAAAGAAAAGATATAGTCAAAATAACTACCCCTCGTGGAATAGCGATCTATAAAATACTAGAGATTAAACATATCTCATATGATACCGAAAATGAACACGCTTAAAAAGCGAACTTCTTTATCTTTTCTAAAAATCATAAAAACTTAAGATTTCACGAAAGTAATATACAAGATCACTTTTACGAAGATTGATACGTTCTGGTTTTCATACCGTCTATCACATGGTTTTTTAATCGTAGAAAATTTTTCCATTCTTTATGGAATGTAGTTCTACTTAAAAAATAGACTTTGTTCTACGCAGAGATTACATGAAGCATTCATGGCGAAATTTAATAAAAAATGAAAAAGAAGAATAGATCCAGTCCCTTTTCCAGTTGGATATCAAGAAGAAACAAAGAATTTTACTTTGTTCAATCAAAAAAAAAAAGTCCGTTCTCGTGCATGGTTTAAATTATACGAAATTCAAAAAAAAGATGGGGTACTTTTTTCAGGAATGCGAGCGGTTGATCTAGGATCCTCTCCAGGAGGATGGTCAAGTTATGCCTCCCAAGTAGCTGGTATTTCAGGAAAAATTATATCATGTGATTTAAAACCGATGAATTTGATTAAAAACGTTCATTTTTTTCAAGGTGATGTATTTCAGGAAAGTACAATAATTAGATTATCGAAAAGTTTAGAGCTTCCTGCTCATGTTGTACTATCAGATATGTGTCCAAATATCACCGGAAAATCGGTGGTAGATTCTCAAAGATGTTTGCTTCTCTTTGAGAGAGTGATAGAAATTTGTAGATCGCTGTTAATTACAGGTGGAGATTGTGTTATGAAGGTATTTCATGGAGCAAAATTTTCAGAACAGTGTGAAGAAATCAGAAAAAATTTTTCAGAATTATATATCCGAAAACCACGTTCTTCGTTAAAAAGTTCGAATGAGGTTTACATCGTTGCAAAAAGATTTAGAGAAAATCATGGCTATTGTCACAAAAACTAATTCAGCAAAAAAAAGAGAGAGGTATACTCACTTTGAGCGATATGGCAAAAAATTTGATCCTTTGGGTAGTCATAGCGATAATACTAATGTCCTTGTTTCAAAGCTTTAATACAAACGAAACAAACGTTCAAAAAATGGATTACTCCACTTTTATAAACGACCTAACTAATGACAGAATTAAAGAAGTAAAAATTTTTGAACGAGAAATCGATGTTAAGAGAAAGGATAACAGCAGTTACTTAACTTATATTCCTTTAAAAGAGGATCCGAAGTTATTAGATACTCTGTTAGAGAGGCATGTTATCGTTGTCGGAGAACCACCACAAGGTCAGAGTATTTTAGCGACTATTTTTATATCTTGGTTTCCAATGTTTCTTTTGATAGGAGTTTGGATATTTTTTATGAGACAAATACAAGGGATCGGTGGAAAAGGAGCAATGTCTTTCGGAAAGAGCAAAGCAAAAATGTTATCTAAAAATGAGGTGAAGACCACGTTCGCAGATGTTGCAGGATGTGACGAAGCGAAAGAGGAAGTAGAAGAGCTCGTTGAATATTTAAGAGAACCAGAAAAATTCAAGAGGTTAGGAGGAAAGATCCCAAAAGGAATTCTGATGATAGGACCTCCTGGAACCGGTAAAACGCTATTAGCCAAAGCTATTGCTGGAGAAGCGAAGGTTCCTTTTTTTACGATCTCTGGTTCTGACTTTGTAGAAATGTTCGTTGGAGTAGGTGCCTCTAGGGTTAGAGATATGTTCGAACAAGCTAAAAAAACTTCTCCATGCATTATATTTATCGATGAAATTGATGCTGTAGGGAGACAAAGAGGAACTGGTCTAGGAGGAGGACATGACGAAAGGGAACAAACTTTAAATCAGATGTTAGTTGAGATGGATGGTTTTGAAGGTAATGAAGGTATCATTGTGATCGCAGCGACCAATAGACCAGATGTATTAGATCCAGCGCTATTGAGGCCAGGAAGATTCGATCGACAGGTAGTGGTAGGATTGCCAGATGTAAGAGGAAGAGAGCAAATACTAAGGATCCATATGAAGAAAATACCACTCAGTTCTGAAGTCGATGCTTCTATCTTAGCTAGAGGAACACCTGGATTCTCCGGTGCAGACCTATCCAACTTAGTAAACGAAGCTGCAATATTTGCGGCTAGAATGAACCAATTGGTTGTAACCATGGAAGATTTTGAAAAAGCGAAAGATAAAATTATGATGGGCAGCGAACATAAATCCATGGTTATGACAGAAGAACAGAAGGAGCTTACTGCTTACCATGAAGCGGGACACGCGATAGTTGGAAAAGTTGTTCCGGAACAAGATCCAATACATAAGATCACAATTATTCCCAGAGGAAGATCGTTAGGGACCACTTTTTTTCTTCCAGAGGGCGATCAAATCAGCATTAGCAAGCAGAAGTTAGAAAGTCAAATCTCTACTTTATATGGAGGTAGATTAGCAGAAGAAATTATCTACGGTGCTCGTAGGGTTTCTACAGGTTCTTCTAATGATATTAAAACTGCTACGAATTTGGCGAGAAACATGGTAACGCAATGGGGTTTCTCAGAAAAACTCGGTCCTTTATTATATGCAGAAGAAGAAGATGAAGTATTTTTAGGACGTTCTGTACTCAAATCGAATCATATATCTGAAAAGACAGCGAGGGCTGTGGATGAGGAGATAAAGGATATCATAGATCGCAATTACGAAAGAGCTCGCAAAATCTTAAGTGATCGAATAGAAATCCTTCATACAATGAAGGATGCTCTGATGAGATACGAGACAATTGATTCCAAACAGATAGAAGATATCATGAATCAAAAGATATCGTTTGAACCTTCAAAAAAAAATAAAGTGTAGGAGCAATACAAAGATACATCAATGCTAGCATGATTGTAAAAATATTTACGAGATTTTTTGAAATCAAATATGAAAATTAGATGTAGACGATACAGAATCAACATAGATCATCCGGTCGTTATGGGGGTGTTGAATTTAACTCCAGATTCCTTCTATGACATGAGTAGATATAGTATCGATTCTGCCTTAAAAAAAGTTCATGAAATGATATCTGATGGCGTTTCTATCGTGGACATTGGAGGAGAGTCAACTCGTCCAGGTTCTAAAAATATCCACGAAGAGTTAGAGTTAGAAAGGATTTTTTTGATAGTCAAATCGATCGTTGATCGGTTCGATATCCCAGTTTCGGTCGACACATCGAAAGCTTTGGTCATGCAAGAGATGATCAAGATAGGAGTTAGCATGATTAATAACGTAGAAGATTTCGATGAAAAAAGTGTACTATCCGTAGCAAATCATAAAGATATACCAATATGTGTCACACATAATATCGCTGATCGTTCATCTGATGGAAAAATTATTCCATCTTTGAAGAAATATTTTATCAAAAATATTGAAAGATTAAGAAATGCAGGTATAGAGGAAAAGAGAATCATTATAGATCCAGGATTCGGGTTTAAAAAAACAACTTCTGAAAACTATGAAATGTTGTCGCGGTTAGAACAACTGTGTTCCTTAAAACATCCTATTTTGGTCGGAATATCTAGAAAATCTATGATTGGAGATTTACTTCAAATACCTGTTCATGATCGATTAAATGGAAGTATTGTATGCGCGACTGTCGCTGCTTTAAAAGGAGCGAAAATTATTCGAACCCATGATGTGAAAGAGACGGTACAAGCTATGCGCATCGTCAGGAAAATCAAATCTAGTCAGGTGTAAGGATGAGAAAAGATAGATATTTCGGTACAGATGGTATTCGAGGGGAGTTCAAGGTATCCGATCACTCCAGATTTTTTTTTAAGACTAGGTTATTCTATTGGAAAAGTGTTTTTAAAAAAAAGAACTAGAGGTGTTATTGTAGGAAGAGATACAAGGAATTCCGGACAAACTTTAAAATCGGCGATAGAATCTGGGATTCTTTTATCAGGATTATCTTTTTACGATGTCGGATTGACGTCTACTCCTGTTGTATCGTTTTTAACTAGGATATCCCATAAAAAAATAGGAATGATTATTTCAGCATCCCATAATAGACATAACGATAATGGAATCAAAGTATTTTTAGAAGATGGTACAAAGATTCCCGAACTCATGGAACATGAGATAGAAAATGTAGTTCGATGCGCTACAACTCAAGAGAAATCCTATTTTTGTGGTGAATCTAAAAATGTCCAAAATGTCAACAAAAAATACATCAGTTTTTGCAAAAAAATTTTTTCTAAAGAACTGAGCTTGATAGGGATGAAGATTGTTTTAGATTGTTCCAATGGATCAACATACGATATAGCACCGCGTATATTACAAGAACTAGGTGCGGTTGTCGTTACGGTCGGTTGTGAACCAAGTGGATTTAATGTCAATCATAGAAATGAAAAAGAAAGTCTATCCGAATTAAGAAGGATAGTTATCGAAAAAAATGCTCATTTAGGTATTCTGCTTGATGGGGACGGTGATAGAATTTCGATGGTCGATCATCTAGGGAACTATATCAATGGAGATCAAATAATTTATATCATCGTAAGAGATGCTGTTTTTTCCAACAACGATCCATACAATGGAGGTGTGATAGGTACGTTGATGAATAACAGTTCTTTAGAAAAAGAATTGAAAAGAATAGGTGTTCCGTTCATTCGATCCAAAGTTGGAGAAAAATATATTATTCAAAAGATGAGCGAATATGGATGGAAGTTTGGAGCAGAAAGCTCTGGTCATATCATCTTATTAGATCACTCTTCTACAAGTGATGGAATTATCGCGGGATTGCAGGTACTCAAAATTATGGTTAAAAACCAGACAAGTCTGTTCAATTTATGTCAAGGAATCAAATTGATGCCACAAACTTTGGTAAACATCAAATTTGACGAAAAAAAAGGGAAGAACATCCTAAACGATCTTAAAAAAATCGTCGAAGAAACACGGAGAAAACTAAGAAAAGACGAAAGGATAATATTTAGAAAATCGGGTACAGAAAAATTGATTAGGATCATGATAGAAGGACAACATAAGAAAGGTATTTTAAAATTTGTACATCAAATAAAGAACTTACAAAAGTCAATTGATAATTCATGACGTAAAGTTACAGAAAACTTGAAATATTTTTTAAATTCTATTGAATCTCTATCGAAATCAATATAAACTTCTTAGTATAGATGTATGATCATATCGGTAGGGATTGATTTTCATGTTTATATCCTTTATATTCTTCTTAATATGCATGTTTCTTATATTTTTTATAATCGTCCAACCTGGAAAGGGTGGTGAGATAGGTAGTGTAAAAGGATCAGGAGCTTCTAGCACTTTTTTTGGGTCCTCTGGTTCTGGTAGATTTTTAAATAAATCGACCGTTATTCTTTCTACTCTTTTTTTCATCGTCAGTCTAATGATGAATAATATTTATTCCAGAATTTCTGAAGAAGAAGAAAATAAATGGAAGAATATATCTTCAAGTAATGTAAAAGGAATTGTCAAAGAACGAGAAGAATCTCGTATGAATACTTTAGGAGAGATACCAAAGTGAGAAGTGATCTCTTCGTTAGTAATCTACATCACTCTTTTATCACAGTCAGCCGAGGTGGTGAAATGGTATACACGCTATCTTGAGGGGGTAGTGCCTGTTGGCATACGGGTTCAATTCCCGTCCTCGGTATGATTTAGATAATTTGGAATATTATCGCGGGGTGGAGCAGACTGGTAGCTCGTCGGGCTCATAACCCGAAGGTCGTTGGTTCAAATCCAACTCCCGCAACCACGAATCGGATCAATCAAACATAGGGATGTGTATGTGCTTTTAAAATTTTTTGTTTCTTCTTTAAGAATTTTTGGGCTGTTTAGCCCTTTTCTTTTTTTTTAAGTACGATAATGGATCGAAGGATTGTATCAAATGGAATATTTTATGAGGTTCATTATCAACAAACAGTGGTTTTTAAGAATGTATTTTATGACTTGGATGTTTTATACTCTCTTTAAAGGAGAAGTTACTTAGATCGATAACTTTCAATGAAGCGATAGGTAATTCCGATGAACAAAGAGATTCTCACCGTTGTCGAATTAGTCTCTAACGAAAAATCAATTCCAAGAAAAAAGATTTTTGAAGCACTTGAGATCGCAATAGCAACTGCAACGAAAAAAAAATATAATCAAGATATTGATGTTCGAGTTAACATCAATCAAAAAACTGGTGATTTTGATACTTTCAGAAGGTGGTTGGTGGTGGAAAGAGTAGTGCAGCCAACTCTTGAAATCACATTAGAAGCGGCAAGATTCGAAGATTCTGATGTTGAACTAGGGCATTATATAGAATGCCAAATAAGATCAATCCAGTTTGATCGCATTGCTACACAGACTGCAAAACAGGTCATTTTTCAAAAAGTAAGGGAAGCTGAAAGAGATGTCGTAGTACAACAGTTCAGCAAAAAAAATGGAGAGATTCTTTCCGGAACCGTTAAAAAAATTAGTAAAGATAGTGTTATATTCGAAGTAGGACATAATGCGGAAGCGATGATTGTTAAAGAGAAAATGTTACCGCGCGAGATCTTTAGGATAAATGATCGAATCAAAGGAGTTCTTCAAGAAATTCGAAGAGATATCAGCAGAGGTCCCCAACTGATAGTAGATAGAACAAGTGACAAGATGTTGACTGAATTGTTTCGCATGGAAGTTCCAGAGATTTATGAAAGGATCGTAGAGATTAAAGTTGTCGTAAGAGATCCTGGAATACGATCGAAGATAGCTGTATTCACCAACGACAAAAGGGTGGATCCTGTAGGTGCTTGTGTAGGAATAAGAGGATCTAGGGTCCAAGCAGTCTCTAACGAATTATGCGGAGAGAGAATCGACGTTATACTATGGAATGAAAATTTAACGCAGTTTACAATTAATGCTATGGCACCTGCTGAAGTTTCTTCAATCATCGTAGATGAAGAGAGATATACTGTAGATGTTACAGTTGAAGAAAAGAATCTTGCTCAAGCTATTGGAAGAAATGGACAAAACGTTAAATTAGCTTCTAAGTTGCTGAAAGATCATCAAGATGATGATAGATGGGAGCTGAATATCATGACAGATAAGGGGATATCTCATAAGAATCAAAACTTTGAAAAAAATCTGAATATCTCTAAAAACCCGATAAATTGAGTTGAAGAATGATCATTGTGGATCTAATGAAATTGAACAAATGAGGATCGATGTGTTTTAAATGTTGTAAGATCTTTAGAGAATACGGTTGTGACTCTATGAGAAGAAGAAAAAGATATTCGACAACGGCGGTATGTATTTTAGTTCGGTCGTTCGATCGCTTCAAAACTTTTTTGATCCCTTCGTTATCTGGATTCTTGGAGATTATCTTAAGAATGATATGTCAAAAATGATCGACAATTTTACAAATATTCCACATATCCTTTTGAAGATAGGATAATGTACGGAGTGTTGTGTTCGTAGGGGATGTTTTTAGACCATTTAATTGATGTGATATGAATGAAAGGTTCAAAATTTATCAATGATTTTTTAAGTCATCTCAAAATTTTTCCGATGACATTAAAACGAATGTATCTTACGGTTTGGGAAAAAAATAACGAAGTGTTCCATCTATTCTGTTCATGTAAGGAACTGTGAAGAGATAGTCCCTTTTACTCAGACATAAATGAATACGAAAGATCTTACCGGAGTAGAAATTAAAGAGGATCCATTTTATCTTCGATGGCGAACAGCGAATTTCATCCGATGGTCTCAAAAGTCATTCGTTCAAGATTTTTAAACGTATTATTTTTTTTAATATTGTAAGATGCTATTTGATCTCAACGGATAACAAAAAAGATGGAAATATATTTCATCCATCATATATTTCTGTAAAGGTAAATGAATTGATCTTAAAGAAAGGTAAAAATGCTTCGTAAGAACATCTTAACTTGAAATCTTAAGATCATGAAATCATTCGGAAATGAATTTTCTTCGATTAAAATGAAAATCATCCGTATTCTATCAAAAGGTAAGATATCCCTTTGTATGATCTTTTCTGAAGTTTCCAGAATAGATCAAGAACATTTTCTATCATAGAAAATAGAATAATACAGATTTATGATGCTCATCAATTTAACAACCCGTGTCTATAAGAATGGTACGAATTAACGCGAATATGGATCGATATAACGAAAAAGACATCGAATCGGAAATAATCGATTATCGAAATAGTACATTTCGAAGAAATGATAAAATTTTGAGAGTTCGTCCTCCAATAGTAAGTGTCATGGGACATATTGATCATGGGAAAACTTCTTTACTAGATAGGATATGTTCAACCAATGTCTTATCGAAAGAAACAGGAGGTATCACACAAACGATTAATGTTCATCACTTTCATGCGGATAAAAGATACAATGAAAAGGCAATTACTTTCTTAGATACTCCGGGACATTCCGCTTTCTTCAATATGAGGTTGCGTGGGATTGATATGACGGATATTGTACTCTTAGTGATCGCGATAGACGATGGTATTATGCAACAGACTATAGAAACGATTCAATATGCCAAATCTTTCGATATTCCAGTAATAGTTGCAGTTAATAAAATCGATAAAAAAATATCTTTCAACAAAGATATAGAGAACTATATCTTAAAATACGGAGTTCAATCGGAAAGATTGGGAGGAGAGGATCAGTTCGTCTATGTTTCTGCTAAAACTGGAGAAGGAATCGATAATCTCCTAGAAGCGATTCTAGTACAAGCGGAATTGATGGAATTAAAAGCAGATCGAAACTGTCCAGCGATCGGAACGATAACCGAATCATTTTTAGATAAAAGAAGAGGTCCTGTGGTAAATGTCATAATCAGGGAGGGTGTTCTAAAAATAGGACAAGTCATCTTATGCGGCTTCGAGTACGGAAAAGTTAAGAAAATCATTGATGTAAATGGAAAAAACGTAGAAGAAGCGCTTCCTTGTGTTCCTGTTCAAGTACTTGGATTGTCCGATATACCGTTAGCAGGAGACAAGTTGATAGTGTTGAAAAGTGAAAAAAAAGCGAAGAATTTTGCGACAATTCGGAGAGCTAGATCCAGAGAAATCGAATTAGATATCCAGAAAAGTAGCATAATGCAAGAAAACAAGAAAAATTTTTTTAAAAAAGATAACGAAACAACAACCTTGAACATCATTTTAAAAACTGATACGCAAGGAATGATGGATGCTATTCAAAGTTCTTTAGATGAAATAAACAGAACGTATTGTAGAAAGAACATCCAAAAGTATGTTAAGATCATCAGATGTGGCGTCGGTCAAATCAATACGAATGATGTTATTCTAGCTATCACATCTAAATCGATAATATTTGGATTTAACGTTCAAACTGAACATATCTCAAAAAAATTTTTAGTTAGAAATCACATAGATATCAGATATTATTCGGTTATCTATAAACTTTTGCAAGATGTAGAGGATGAACTCAGAAGAAATGTTACGAAAAAAGTATATGATAGAAAGGTACAGATCGGTACGCTGAACGTTCAAAACATCTTTCATCTAAAAGATCATCACAGTACCATAGTGGGTTGTATGGTCGTGAAGGGAAGGATAAAGAAGGATAGCCTCATCTCGATATTTCGAGGAGAGAAGATGATTTTTCAAGACATTCAAATCGATTCCTTACAAAGGTTTCAAAGTAAGGTTAATGAGGTGAAAGAAGGGGACGAATGTGGTGTTAGGATCAAACCTCATGTCAAACTCTATATAGGAGACATGATAGCAGCATTTGAGAAAAAAAATGATCCGTAATTCATACACATCACATGAATTTTTTATGAAAAGAAAATCATACAGACTACGTAAACTATCCAAAGTGATTCAAAGAGAGCTTTCTTGGATCTTTCAAAAGAACATCATGGATCCAAGAGTTAGAAGGGTTGTAATACTGTACGTTGATCTTAATAAAGATCTTTCTTTCGCAAAAGTCTTCATTTCTATGTTTTTTAATTTTTTGACGGAAATCGATAATAGTGCATCTATAGAAGAGATGATTCGTATACTGAATGAACATCAAATGTTGAAGATGATCAGATACCATTTAGCACAAAGAGTCATGGTTCGTTCAATACCGAAGTTATCTTTTTGTTCACCGATCAAAGAAGATATCAATCAACATCGATTATACAGAAAAAACCATCATCGATGATCTCATTTCGTACAACACTGAACAGTTAACACCCCCAAAATTGATGAAGTCAACCGGTTTACTCTGAACAACGTTGTCACGTTTCGAACGCATCAACTATTTTTTCTGTTTAACAATAAATATTTGAAGGATCATAGGGAGATTTAATCTATACCGATGATATCTAAAATAAGGAAGACGTAAGTATTTTTCTTGCATTAGGATATCTTATCATTTAAAGTATCCCTATGTATCTTACGATTGTACGTTATTTCATTATCACATTGAAGAATTAGCACATGAAAAGAACAAATACAGGTTCCGAAGAATTTCAAATCAATACGCTAACTGAAAAGATAAATAGATTGGTCGGTCATTTTTCTTTCAACAAGAAAGATTTTCATAGCAAAAGAGGTTTTTTAAAAATGGTCTCCCAAAGAAAAAAAAAACTAGAATACTTAAAGAGAAAAGACTTTAATAAATATCTATCAATTGTGGATGATCTAAAGACCCGAAAATAGAAGAATCTTATGTGACGTGTTTGTAAGTTTTATCATGACGATTTCGATGAGAACATTAAAGAAAATACTCCCTTGCAACGCGTTAATCAATCAATAAAGGTAAAATAATTGATAAAAAATTTTCTTAATCCTACTGTTCAAACCTTTCAACTTGGAAGAAACATCTGTACTATAGAAACTGGGATGTTAGCCAGGAGATCTACAGCGTCAGTCATGATACACATGGAAGGAACATCCGTTCTCGTTTCAGTAGTAGAACAAAGAGAAGATAAAAAACAACAAGAGTACGATTTCTTTCCTCTAGTTGTAAACTATCAAGAGAGGTATTATTCTATAGGAAAAATACCGGGAAGTTTTTTTAGAAGAGAAGGAAGATCTGGAGAAAATGAGATCTTAACCTCTAGGCTGATTGACAGATCTTTGAGACCAGTTTTTCCAAAAGGTTTTAACAGCGAAATTCAAATCATCGCAACCGTAGTTTCAGTGGATCCTAGAATTAATCCGGATATTTTATCGATAGTAGGAGCTTCCGCTGCACTTTCAATATCCCATATTCCATTCAGAGAACCTGTCGGAGCAGTTAGAGTAGGTTATATCTCAAAAAAATACGTTCTAAATCCAAGTTATGAAGAGATCAAGAGAAGTGAATTAGATTTAATAATTTCTAGCACGGAAGATCAAACTTTGATGATCGAATCGAGATCTTCATTGCTAAAAGAAGATGTCATCTTACAAGCAATCGAATTCGCTAGAGAAGGTCAAAAGGTTATCATTGATAATATTAAGATGTTTTCCGATAAAGTTGGTTTAGAAAAGATTTCCCTAAAAGAAAAAGAAATGAATGTTGATATTGAGAAATATATATCAGATAATATTGAGGACGATTTGAAACTTGCTTATTTGATTCCTGACAAGAAATCTCGCTTATTTAAAGTTCGAGAAATCAAGGAGAAAACGTTTTTGGAATCTTCAACCACAGAAGGTTTCGATCCAGATCAAGTGAGTCATGTGTTCTCTAGTTTAGAGAGAAAGATAGTACGAAACAGAATACTAGATGAGAATTTAAGAATAGATGGAAGAAGACGTGACGAAATTAGACCGGTCGACTGTCGTGTAGGAGTCCTACCTAGGACACATGGTTCTTCCTTGTTCACGAGAGGAGAAACTCAAGCCCTAGTTGTAGTTACTTTAGGTAACGATAGGGATGCTCAGATAAAAGATGAAATCATCGGTGAGAGAATTGATCATTTCATATTCCATTACAACTTCCTTCCATATTCTGTCGGAGAGATCGGATTAGTAGGTGTTCCAAAAAGGAGAGAAATAGGACATGGAAACTTGGCAAAGAAAGGTATGATGGCTGTCATGCCATCTTTCTCAGATTTTTCATATACCGTCCGAGTTGTTTCTGAGATCATAGAGTCTAACGGATCTTCATCAATGGCTTCTGTATGTGGATCTTCTTTGGCGATGATGGATGCTGGAATTCCGATAAAATCAGCAGTTGCTGGTATTGCGATGGGTTTAATTAAGGAAAAAGAAAGATTCATCGTTCTTTCAGATATATTGGGTGATGAAGATCATTTAGGCGACATGGATTTTAAGGTAATTGGAAACGAAGAGGGAATAAGTGCAATGCAGATGGATATCAAGATCGATGGAGTTGATGATAGCATATTGAGAACTGCTCTTATTCAATCAAAGGAAGCGAGATTGAAGGTATTGCAAGAAATGAGGAAAGCTATCTCTCGTCCACGGGAATCTGTTTCGAAATTTGCTCCAAGGGTTCAAAAAATATATGTAGATCCTAAGAAGATAAAAGATATCATAGGAAAAGGAGGATCCACTATAAGATCTCTAACCGAAGAGACCAACTCCGTCATAGATGTAGAAGATACAGGCGAAGTGAGAATTTCATCGGTAGATGAATCAAATCTCAGGAAAGCGATTTCTAAGATAAAGGAGATTATTTCAGAAATAGAATTAGGAAAAATTTATAAAGCAAAAATAATCAAGATAGCTGAATTTGGATTGTTTGTTTCGATACTTAGCAATAAGAAGGAAGGATTGGTCGTTCTTCGGAACCATGGAAGGAACATATACCTTCGTGGAAAGCACGAATTCCGTTCCTTCAAGGTCGGACAGATAATTTCAGTAAAAGTTTCAGATATTGATCGTCATGGGAGGGTACGATTCGTATTATCCTAGATCTTTCACAAGTAGACTAATCTGTATTCGAAACCAAAGATTTTTTAGCATCCTCCAAATCTTTCACCCTTCTCATCTTCTCTTCTATAACTTTTTTAGGAGCTTTCGCAAGAAAATGGGGATTTTTTAGATCTTTTTGGATTACGGTTATTTCTTTATCCAACTGCTCTATCTTGTTCCTGATGTTTTTTTGAATATCGCCTGATTTATTCAGATTCACCGTAGAGAAGGTAAAATCTAACAGACCTTCGAAAGATTTCTTCGACCGATATTGTTTATTACAATCGATGATGATCGGGATACCTGTCATTTTACAAATATGCTTGAGATATCGACGAACGATCTCTCTTGTCCTAAGTTCTAAAAATCGAAATATGATGATCTTGAGGATCTTTTCTTCACATGATCTGAATTGAGATCTTAAGTTCCTTATGAATACGATAAACCTCTTTATCGTCTCCACCTCGAAATAAGCTATCCTATTTTTCTCTTCTTTAAGATCATCTTCACGAATACCTACTGGAAAAGGTTCTTCCAGTATAGAAGATAACTCTCTATTTTTTATCCGATTAATGTTCTGCCAAACAAATTCGCTAACGAATGGTACAATTGGATGGGATAGTTTTAACAGTCCTTCTAAAATCATCAATAGCGTCTTTTCAGCGGAGATTTTTCTGTCCATATCTGTATCTCGAATAGAAATCTTTGAAAGTTCTAAATACCAATCGCAGAATTGATTCCAAACGAATCCGTACAGAATGCTGGAAACCATATCAAAACGGAATCGTTCAAAGGCTGCTCTATATCTACTGACCATTTTTTTGAATTCGAATACTATCCATCGATCTAAAGAAAAAATCTTATCATCTTTTGAAGGAAATTGATCGTTCTCAATCTCACCATGTATGGTGATATTGTTCAAAACGAATCTGCTAGCATGCCATACCTTATTGCAGAAGTTCTGGTATCCAACTATTTGATTTTTATCTAGCAATATCTTTCTATTTCCAGAAGACAAAGAAGCTAAAGTTAATCTTAAAGAATCCGCTCCAAACCTTATCTGTCCACTCTCTTTAATTTTCTGGGACGATCCTATATCAGAAAGGCGTTCATCATGAAGGATATTTTTTGAATCGAACATAAATTTTGAGATTTTTTCCAAATAACTCCTGTCCTGCATGATTAAAATCGGATCGATCATATTTCCTCTTGATTTAGACATCTTTTTTCCATCCTCATCACATACCAATCCTGTTATATAAACTTTTTTGAATGGAACCTGCCCAGATCCATCTTCGTTTTTGATGAAATATAAGGTCATCATGATCATTCTGGATATCCAAAAAAATATGATATCGAAACCGCTAACTAGAACATCAGTTGGATGAAAGACTGACAAATCCTTGTTATTCCTTTTAGGCCATCCAAAAACGACAAAAGTCCACAAGGAAGAAGAAAACCATGTATCTAAAACATCTTGATCCTGTTTTAAAACAGTGCCACATAAGTTGTATCTTTTTCTGATCTCACGTTCATTGCGTCCTACATAGGTTCTTCCATCGTCATCGTACCAAACTGGTATCCTATGACCCCATAGTAGCTGTCTGGAGATGCACCAATCCTTCATCTGGTTCATCCAAGAAAAATAGATTTTTTCATACTTTTTTGGGAAAAATTTAATTTTTTTATCTCGAACGACGGAAATTGCCTCTTCTTTTAGGTTCTTGACATTGATGAACCACTGATCCGTTAAAATAGGATAAATTTCAGATTTGCTTCTTTCGTTGTAATTTACACGAGATACGTATCTTTCCTTTCCGATCAACAGTTTCATATGATTTAAACTTTTCAAGATACCTTCTCTTAAACAAAGATCTCTCTTTCCACAAAAGAAAGAAGGAATATCGAATTCATCCGATATTTTCCGTCCCGTTTTATAGAAGATGTTTGCTATCCTTCTCATGCTTCCATCTCTGTTCAACACTTCTACGATAGGTAAATCATGGTTCATCGCAACTTCATAATCTTGAAAACTATGAGCTGGTGTGATCCTCACATATCCAGTACCTTTCTTCATATCTACAAATCGGTCCGATATGATCGGTATCTTTCGACCAACTATCGGTAACAAGACGTTCATACCTATCAAGTGCTTCTTATCTTCATCTTCAGGATGAACAGCGACAGCGGAATCCCCGAAGATTGTCTCCGGACTGGAAGTTGCCACAACGACATACGCCTGATTTTCTAAGTTTTCATATGGATCTATTATAGGATATCGGATGTACCACATTGTTTTTTTCGATTCCACAGTCTTGACCTCTAAGTCAGAGATCACAGTCTTCAACTTTGGATCCCAATTAACCAACCTTTTTCCTCTATAAATTATACGATCTTCGTACAACCTAACGAACGCTTCTGTTACAGCCTCGGAAACATCCCGATCCATCGTGAATTTAGATTGATTCAAAGAAACTAAATTACCTAGATACTGCATTTGAATGTGCATGATCTGTACCATCTCTTCTTTCCAATCCCAAATCTTTTCTATAAACTTCTTTCTTCCAAATTCAATCTTGTTCTTTCCATATCGATCGAATATGTACTTTTCTACAACGATTTGAGCAGCGATTCCAGCATGGTCGACACCTCCTTTCCACAAGGTATGTTTTCCGTTCATATAATGGTATCGAATCAACATATCTATAATCGTATATTGTAAAGCATGACCAATATGTAACCTTCCAGTGATGTTGGGTGGTGGAGAGACCGTACAAAATACTTCTTTATCGTTCTTATAACCTTTATCTCGAAGAAAACCGCTAATTTCCCAAAAACGATAGATTAGTCGTTCTATTTCTTCAGGAGAAAAGTTTTTTTCGAACAACAAATACGATTTATTCAAAATCTCTTCGTGTATCTCTTCAAACATTTTTATATCTTCATGGAGCATCTTTAAAGAATTATGATATTTCTATGATATCTTGAACACGTGAATTTCAACCGTTGTAAAAAATAATATACCTATGATATCTCCAGGAGATATGCGCTCTAAAATATATAGAAAGATATAATAGAACCTTCCTCTATTCTGGAGATCTCCCAAGTTTATCTAAAATGAACTGTGAAAGCAATGGAACCGGTCTTCCTGTAGCTCCATCCGATTTGTTGTTCTTCCATGCAGTTCCAGCGATATCTAAGTGTACCCAGCTGTATTCGACGAAACTTCTCAAGAAGTATCCAGCCGAGATAGCTCCTCCACCAGAAAGATTATTTGAATTAGAAATATCGGCGCAATCTGATCGAATATACTTCTTTAAATCATCTCCTAAAGGTAGTTGCCAGATCTTATCCATACTTCTTTCAGAAGAGTTCATGAAGGATGATACCAGGTTCTGATCATTTGTCATCATACCGGTGTATACATCCCCCAATGCTACTACACAGGATCCCGTCAAAGTAGCTATATCAATGACCAACTCAGGTTTAAATCTTTTAACGTAGGTCAAAACATCACACAAAACTAATCTACCCTCTGCATCGGTATTAATAATTTCAACTGTCTTTCCAGACATTGTTTTCACGATATCTCCGGGGCGATAGGACATACCATCTGGCATATTTTCACAGCATGCCAACACTCCGATCAGATGGATAGGTAAATCCAACTCTGCTACACATCGTATGATTCCATAAACGGCCGCTGCACCGCACATATCGAACTTCATTTGTTCCATACCGGAAGAAGGTTTTATTGATATTCCACCAGAATCGAAAGTCAACCCTTTTCCAACCAACACAATGGGACCTACCCTATCTCCATTATCTTCATGATCTACACCATTTCCGAAGTATTTTATCACAGACATGATGGGTTCATTTCTTGAACCGGAGCTGACTGCCAAGTAAGCATTCATACCGTTCCTGCGCATTTCATTTTTTGAAATGATCTCTACGGTAATTTTATCATACTTTTTACCTAATTCTTCTGATTGATCTCTCCTTAAAGAGAGCGCTATTACAGATATTTGCCGGCATGTTGGAAAGATCTTTCGTACATTTCGTACCTAAAGAAATCGCTACAGAGTGTTCAACAGCTTTTTTAGCGACCGAAATATCATCATTATCTTTCAGATAAAAAATGACATTTCGAAGAAAAATCTTCTTCTTTTCACAATTTTTTTTAAAATCATCGAAACTATAGGTTAGTTCTGTCAAAACTTCTATAGCATATCTTATCTTAAAGTATTCGCGGAT
Source organism: Candidatus Riesia pediculischaeffi (assembly GCF_002073895.1). Classification (GTDB taxonomy): domain Bacteria; phylum Pseudomonadota; class Gammaproteobacteria; order Enterobacterales; family Enterobacteriaceae; genus Riesia; species Riesia pediculischaeffi. The sequence goes on from NZ_CP012839.1 coordinate 312,023, forward strand.
TCCTACGATGTTTAGAGAAGTTAAATAACAAACAATATTTCTTGAGTTAGTCTCGATCAACCGTTTAAAAGATTCTCGTAAAATCCTTTTATATCGAAATTTATCTAAATTTTTCGATGATCCACATCCTACCAACAGAACTCTATCCGAATTGATGTTCGGAACATTATATAAAAGGACGATTTTTCCAACGTTCGATTTTGTTTTTTCCTTGATGATAACCTTGCTGATATACCCGTGACTAATATCGTCCATTTCTTCGCTCATCTTCGGAAGTTTACCTTCCTTAAAAAATCCAGTGATAACACAGTCAGAAAATGGAACGTCTTCTTGAAAACTTCTATTTTTAACCTCAAATTTCATGATCTTCTCCATGTTTTATCGAAAAGGTAAATATCATGTGGATAAATTTTTAGAATCGTCACTTACGTCTCAAAAACGTATGAAATTGAGAAATGGGACTTTAAGATATGAAGATATACTTCATATCGAAGATGGAAGAACTCTCACACGATGAAACTACGATGTACTAATACGAATTTCAATGCTTGAATCATCTTCAAATAAACCAAATATAATCACAAATCTTATAAATTATTTTTACCCAATATGGAACCCCCATCCTTCTTATAAGATCGCAAAAATACGTAGCATCCTTCAATAAGAAGGACTCGAAAGAATTCTAACCCACACATCACCAATCGAGATTTACATATTTTGTTCACATAGCAAAAATGTCTTCATCGAAGTAAGTTCTTTAAATAATCGTACGAAATTATTCATCCATAAGAATGAAAGATCGAACCAGAATATACCACAGTTGAATATTCTGCTGACTTTTAAAATGTACGCAACGTTCTTACGATCAAACATTTTTGATATCAGATCAAGTTAAATGTGGGAAGATCACATGAACGAACATCTACAAGATAATCGAAAAGGAATTTTTAATATCGAAACTTTCGATATGAACATCAGAATAGATTTTCAATCTTTACAGTGAAACAATGATTCAACGTTTTCTTCGATCATCTTTTTGATATGAAACGACTCCGAACTCATCCATCGTATATCATACTCACGAATTCTTATCGATTATAATAGATCACGATTCAAGGAAAATGCACCATTATCATTCGATCGAACTACACCTGGTAAAAAACATCGTGAAGGATCGATGGTTCATACTCTTGTAAAGAGATCAATCCTAACATTGTCGTGTACTCTTTAACTTTACAAAACCGAAAGGATCTAAAGTTATCTATCTAGAAGGTTATATCGCACGATAGAGTCCCACATCCGTGGAGAACACGAAACGTCTTAGACAGAACTTATTTTTTTCAATCAGATTTCTATGAAATTCAAAGATCTGACCAACAAAAATTTTAACCTCAAACGAACGATCTCTTTTTTTATTGAAATCTTCCACAAACGAAGTACCATCTTCTCTTTTACACGAATATTCAATATAACAGATGATCGAAAATTAATCTACGGATTTATATACTTCCTACGATAAATGCGACTTGTACCCTCCATACGAGTTTATCCGATCGAATTTTAAAAAAAAAATAAATGAGTTGATCAGATAATTTAACAGCATAACAAAGATCGGAGGTGCTATAGTGTAAGATAATCGAGAATCCTTCACATCTTTGAACTAATCGCAGTACCCATCTTCGATCTCGATCATCTGATCATGTAACGATGCAGGATGTCTTCAAAATTCATGGAACTTAAAACAATCTACAAGATCGCTAAGATGAGATTGTATCTTAAATGATTCCATGATATATCATTACATATTTTTAATAACTATCATACGATATTATCGATTCGATTTTATCGTCATTTTGCGACAATAAGTTTAAATAAGATGGTTCAAATATTATCGATAGATACAACGATGGAGCTCTGTTCTGTAGCTATCTTTAAGGGAAACGAGATTTTTTTCGATGCGATAGATTCCCAAGGGGAACATTCTCACAAAATTCTACCTCTCATACAAAGATGTCTGAAAATATCCAAATCCAACTTGAAGGAAATCGATTTGCTAGCGTGTGCTAATGGTCCTGGAAATTTTTCCGGAACAAGAATATCTGTTTGTACGATACAAGGAATTTCGATCGCGATGAATATACCTGTGGTATCATTTTCGTCTCCCATGGTGATAGCGCAAGGTTTATATCGATGTTTCGGAATCAAAGAAGTTGTGATCTATTTAAGAATTAACAGAGAGAAGATCCATCGATCTTACTTTAGACTCATCGGATCAAAATGGATCGAAGATGAGGGAGACAAACTATGTTCTTTGGAAGAAATCATGCGAACGGATCACTTGAAAGGTCGGTCAATATTTTGCAAAGGATACAGATTAAGGCAAAAAGATGATCTCTTTTCTACAGATACCTTGATTGATGATCTAGGAAAGAGATCCATGAAAGAAAAAGAAAAATCTTTTCCAAACGCTAAAGATGTGATACTACTCGCTTACAATGCGTGGAAGAACGGAACAATCGAGCTTGCAGAAGAAATATTTCCAAATTATTTCAAGGATATCCCGTAGAAAAATTATTCAGTGCATCGAACGACCAGAACCTTGTAAAAGAAGTTAAGTTAGCTGATACTTAAGGGGACGTCCATTTTTAAAATTATCGATATTGTGCAGAGTAATATCGGCGATATTCATTAGGGATGTTTGGGTCAAAAACGCTTTATGTCCGGTGAAAAGAAAGTTCTTCTGTCTTTTTAACGATCGAAAAGTAGTATATATCTGATGTTCTTCTCTATTTTGAAAAACATCAGACACCTTTTGTTTCATCAAGATATGTTCTTTCTCAATCACATCCGTGCAAAAGCACCGGATCTTCTTGGATTTCATGGCAGAAAGAACAGCGATAGAATCTACCAACTCTCCTCTACCAGTGTTAACTAAAATAGCTCCGTACTTCATTACTTTACAAGCATCATCATTAATCAAGTGATAGTTATCTTCGTTCAAAGGACAGTTCAAACTGATTACATCAGAACTCTTTAAGATTTCATCCATACCGACATAAGTGACACCATACCTTTGTACAATATCTAAATTGACAATAGGATCACACGCTAACAATTTGGATCCGAAACCACTAATCATCTTCAAAACAACCGATCCTATTTTTCCAGCTCCAACCACTCCGACAACCTGTTCTTTCAACGTTCTTCCAACTTCCGATATCTCTCCTCCTTCTAAAGAGAGATATAGTTTTCTGCTAGCGTATAGAATTAATAGAACTGTGTATTCCGCTATAGATTCTGGAGAATAATCTGGAGCATACGTCACATGGATACCAATACCTCTAGCATGATCAAGATCGACATGATCGAATCCAGAACATCGCAAAGCGACCATTTTAACTCCATTTTTAAAGAGCAGATCAAGAACATTTTTATCGATCACATCATGTACAAAAGAACACACGACGTCATATCCGAAGGAATCTCCCACTGTATTCTTGTTCAACCTGCAATTCAAATATCGCATGTTCATCCTGAATCCATTTCTCCGATTCGACTCTTCAAAATGATCTATTTCATAAGATCTTGTGCTATATAGGATAACTTTCACTGATCTCTTATTTCTCCACATTTAATTTCTATAGAACGCGTTCAATGTAGTTCAGCCTCCATTATCGATCTGTTTTTGAAACTTTTAAAGTGTATAAACGGATCAAACGAACTACATCGACATAAAAATTCAGAAAAAATTACGTCGAAACAATGTGTAAATCGATTTCAGAGGTGATGTTCTCGTGAAACATGAACTTAACTTTGTATGATCCAACCTTACGGAATGGACCGTTATCTATCTTCACTTCATTTTTATGAACATCGAATCCTAACTCTTTCATCTTTTTACAAATCTCTAATGTCCCAACCGATCCGAATATCCTATCAGAATCTCTTGATCTTGCATGAATCTCGATTTTCTTCAAGGATCGAATATCGTTAGCTTTCTTCTCCAATTTGATACGATTCAACTCCATTCTTTCTTGCAAAATTTCAACTTCTTTTTTAATCATATCAATATTTCTTTGGTTTGCAATGACAGCAAATCCTTTCGGAAAAAGATAATTTCTTGCATACCCAGAACGAACACTCAAGGAATCGCCAAATTTTCCAAGTTTTCCGATAGATTTCAACAGAATGATCTTCATCGTACTAACTCCATCTTTTAAAAACTGTAAATCTCTTAAACATGATGATCCGTATATGGTAATAGAGAGAGATACCTCGCTATCTTGATTGCTTTTGATAGTTTCCTTTGATATTTTGCTTTGGTTCCCGTGATCCTGCTTGGAATAATTTTTCCACTCTCTGTAATGTAGTTCTTCAATCTACTGATATCTTTATAATCTATTTCTTTTATTTTTTCTACGGTAAAACGACAAAATTTTTTTCTTCTCAAAAAGTTAGGTTTCATATTTCACCTTGCTTTAAAAATTCCGGTTATTTTTACATACAGTAAAATATCATAACACTCCCCGTTCTTAGAACCGATGGATGATCCCACGATAACCTTTCAAAGTCGCTGTAGTGGTAGATTCTTGAAATGGATACAATGCTATCAAGGCAAAATGAAAAGTTTCGTTCCAATTTCCTGAAGAATACATCATTTTCGAAGTTGATAATTCTTTACATCCACAACAGTTCTCAACTACAACCGATATTTTTCTGCCGTAGAAGGTTCGTAAACATTTTGATTATCGTCACGAACGGCCACCTCACAGAGAGCTTACTTTCATCCGAAAAATCAGATTCTCATCTTTTTTTAAAGATCTTTCATTAAAATAGATCTCATGTTCTTTCTTTTGAAGAAGCTTCATCCTGAAATTTTATCATAGGAGAACGTTCAGAGAACGGTCTTTTAGTCCTTAAAATTATCTTTCGAAAAATATTATCATCTGATCTAAGATCGTTTTCAATTGATTGAATAGATCCCTTAGGTACTTCTAAATTCATCAAGATATAGTGCGCTTTGCGCATCTTAGATATTGGATAGGCTAGTTGTCTCCTGCCCCAATCTTCCAACCTATGCACTTTTCCGTTTGCGTTCATAACATTCCTTTTCAAACAAGATATTATTCTACCTACCTCATCACTCCTATCGGGATGAATCATAAGAACGATTTCATAGTGGTTCATAACCCTCTCCGAAAACTATAGGATACCTCTAGAACGAATATCGACCTTTTTTTAAGTTCTGAAGGATTCCATTAGACGATAACACGAACATGTGCAGACTATGGTGAACTATGGAGTATTATACTTCTTTGACGAGTAACTTCAAATAAAAATATTCCAGCTATCACGGAAACATTCAAGGAAGTTATCCGTTTTTGAGAAGGGACTTTGACCAAATCACAACAGTTCTTCTTGATCGAATCTCGAATACCCCTCCCTTCATTTCCAATGATTATCGCCATTTTTTTCTCATCAAACTTATAGTTGTATATATCTTGATCCGATCTCTCATCCGCCCCCAATATCTTTACATCATTTCTTCTCATGTTCTTTACAAATCTCTGTAGGTCCGTTCGAATGAATAGAATATCTTTTGAAGCTCCACAAGAAACTTTTTCAACCGTACTGTTTAATTTCGCAGATCGATATCTCGGAACTACTACCGCATCCACTCCGAAAAAATATGCAGTTCTTAGACAGGAACCTAAGTTTCTGACATCTGTGATTCTGTCCAATATCAAAAATAACGAACTCTTCTTGAGAGATACTTCATCTACTTCACTCTTCGAATTCTTACGTTTAATATGATCGATAACAGCGACAACACCTTGGTGGGAGGTAGAACTTGAGATTTGGTTCAAATGTTTTCTTCTTACCGGAAGTACTGTTATATTTCGAGACCTCAATGTTCTTTTGATGTTGAATATCCTGTCATTTTTGCTGTTTTCTGAGATATATACGATCTTAAAAGAAACGTCTCTGTCCATCAAATATGATTCGATCGTATGAATCCCACAAATTATCTTTTTCATAAAGGAAATTACCCTAAAAACTACGGATAGCACCGTTCACCCGTAATTTTATAAAAATATAGAAGTGTCATCTCAACATTTCACCTGTTACAGGTCATGAATATCTTTTGTAAACCATGTTATCGTATTCAGTACATCACGGATAAAATATGGTAGTTGTCGACAATACCCTCGTAAATAATCTATCAACAATAAAAAGGATTCTTGATGATTATTGAGTCCTCTCGAGAAGGTCCAGTGGAAATAATGTACACAGAAACTCCAGTTAGCTCCTCTATCCTGCGAACGTAACGTATCGCTTCTTCGGGAAGAAATCGATAATCACGGATTTTATAAACCTTTCCCTTCCAACCAGGAAGTATTTCATATACTGGTTCTATATCTTTCCAAGCTTCTAAGGAAGATGGAATCTTATCGATTTCTTTTCCTTCTCTATCTCGATAGGATGTACAGATTTTGATTCTTTCCATTCCATCCAAAACATCCAACTTCGTCAGACAAAAGCTTGAGATAGAATTACATTGTACGGACTTATTGATCATCACGACATCGATCCATCCTACTCTTCTCGGTCTTCCAGTTGTAGAACCGTACTCCATACCACGTTTTCTTAGCAATTCTCCTATTGAACCATGTAGTTCCGTCGGAAAAGGACCTGAACCTACTCTAGTTGAATAAGCTTTCATGACGCCCAATATGTGTCCCATACATCTTTTCGGTCCAATACCTGATCCTGAAGAAACACCTCCGGATGTTGTGTTAGAGGAAGTGACATACGGGTACGTTCCTTGATCGATATCCAACATCGTACCTTGAGCACCTTCATATATCACTGGTTCAAAATTATCGTGGGCTCTGTTCAATATCTCAGAAACATCTTCTATCATCTCTAGTATCACCTCAGAACAGGAGATGATTTCTTCCAAAGTTTCTTGATACCCGATGGATGAACTATGATAATAATGAATCAGCTGGAAATTATGAAAATCTATGATTTCTTTCAATCTTGCTTCAAAAGAAGTCATATGTAAGATGTCAGATAACTTCAATCCTCTTCTTGCAACTTTATCTTCATAGGCAGGACCGATTCCACGTAAAGTGGTTCCTATCTTACCTTTGCTAGCTTCTCTTGCTCTATCTATCGCTACGTGATGCGGTAAAATCAAGAAGCAAGATTCTGAAATTGCTAGACCGTTCTTAACGGAAATTCCATGAGATTGTAAGCATGTTAACTCTTTGATCAAAGATTTCACAGATATCATCACTCCGTTAGCGATAATATTCAACACCCCTTCGTGTAATATTCCAGAAGGAATCGTATGGAGGATTATTTTTTTTCTGTTCAAGATGACAGTATGTCCAGCGTTATCTCCTCCGTGATAACGTACAACATATTTAGAATATTTTGTCATTAGATCTACTATTTTACCTTTTCCTTCATCTCCCCATTGAACTCCTAATATCACAATACTGTTGTTCATTTTATCTTCACCATCATCGGATACTGATTTATGAAATACTCGATCCTGAAACGACGAGGAATCAACATTCTTCATCTCATCCATACCTACATGGATAAAAAGTTTCATAATATGCTTCGAGAAATCAATTTTTTACTACATTTGAAGATCTCATGTAACGAAAGAAATTAGAGTTCATTCCGAACACCAGAAGATTCTTCTGTTGTCTTTGTATGAAACTCTTTTCATAAGCTTTTAAACTCCGAAAAAACGAATAGAATTCTGGATCTTTATTAAAAGCTTGTGAATATAGCCTGGTTGCAATAGCATCTCCTTCTCCTCGTATCTTCAAAGAAGAGTATTCGGCAGATGCTAAGATCTCGGATACGGATTTATCAGATACAGCTCGAATCTTTAAAGCTTCTTCTTTCCCTTGAGAACGATGCCTTCTAGCAACAGATTCTCTTTCCGCTCTCATTCTTTGATATATAGCTTCAGAAACTTCAGATGGAAGTTCTATCCTTTTAATTCTCACATCGACCACCTTCACTCCTAAAAACGCCATGCTGTTTGAATTGACATCATTGTTCAAAACTTGATTGGATTCGTACATGAAACCGTTGGAGAAATCTCTCATCGCGATGGTTCCATAGTTTAATGAGTCCCTCACATCAACAGTCATCCTTCCCCTGGAATCCATGACGATACTCTTTACGTTCAATCTCGAACTCTGATCGTAGACGATCACTGAATTTCCTTTTCAACAAGGTCTCTGCTTGATCAATATCTCCTCCTGTAGCTACATAGTATTTGCTAAAATCGACCACTTTCCATTTAAGATAGGAATCTACTATGAGATCTTTGTTCTCCCTCGTAAGATATCTATCTGCTTGTACATCTACGGTTTGAATCCTAGAGTCCAACATCTTTACCTTCTCAATGAATGGAATCTTCAGATGAAACCCAGGTTCATATATGATCGGTTCTTTTCCATCTCTCAAGACCTTTCCAAATCTTAAAATAATCCCCCTCTCTATCTGGTGTACTACAAATATAGAATCGTATAGAAAAATAGAGACAACTAAAATAGTCGTAGAGCAAGCAAGAATTTTCTTCATCATGTTCTCATCTTCCTTTCCGATTGTTTTTTCGAATATGAACGTTTTCGGATGACGATTTCTTTATCCCTTCCGAAGAATCACCTTCTTCAAATTTTTGTTTAAAATCATCTTCTCCATGAGAGATCTCATTTCGTTTGAATCTGCGGTTCATGACTCCTTCTGGATCTTTTAAAAAAAAGTCAGATGGAATCAAAAAAGAATTATTTCTTTTATCATCAATCAAAATTTTTTGATTGTTACTAAATATTTTTTCCATAGTTTCGATATAGATTCTTTCTCTCGTCACGGAAGGAGAAGACTTATATTCAGGCAATATTTTAGAAAAACTTTCTATCTCCCCCTTCGCTTTTAATACTACACTTGTTTTATATGCTATTGCTTCTTCTATCATCTTCTTAGAGTTTCCATTAGCGATCGGTAACACCTCATTACGATAAGCTTGAGCTTCTCGAACAGTTTTCTGTTCCTCTTCTCTCGCTGCGATAACATCGTCAAAAGCCGCTTTCACAGCTTCTGGAGGACGAGCTGTTTGAAAGTTAACGTCTAAAATAGATATTCCCATCTCATATGGTCCGATGATGTTCTCTAACTCTTTTTTAGTTTCATCACGAATGGTCGCTCTTTGTACTGTCAAAACCTTTTCCATTTCAGATAAACCAATGATACCTCGGACAGCGCTATCTACAGCCTGTCTCAAACTATTTTCAGGATCGATGACATTGAATAGGTATTGCGTAGGATTGACTATTCTGTACTGTACGTTCATCTCTACTTGAATAACATTTTCATCTGAAGTCAACATCATACCGCTGGTAACTTGTTCTCGAACCCTTTCGATGTTGACCGGAATGATATTCTCAATGAGAGGGAACTTCCAGTTTAATCCTGGCTCTACCATACGATGATACTTTCCAAAAAGTAGCAAAACTCCCCTATCACTCTCCTTGATCGTATAAAAACCGCTAACTATCCATAAAATCAAAACGGTTCCAAAAAAAATCTTTGATAGATTACCGATCGAAAAATTACGTTTAATATTCCTATCTTTCTTTTGAAATTTTTTCATAAAATAAATCAGTTTGAAGAGTATATCTTTGACAATCAATTTTGCACCGATATTTCTTCCCCTTCTCTTACTCCATGGATCGTAATCATCCCGATTATTATAAGAAATACGAAAACACACACGCACGTTTTTTATTTTATCTATGATCATAAAATACGACCTACTAAGATTGAAAATAAATTCAATCATCTTTGCGTAAAGATTTATGTTTTGTTACACATTCTGACATGTTGATATAGAATCCAAACTACATCTTGTACAATACTATTGCTAAGGATACGCTCATCTTGAGAAACCTCAACAACAGGACATGAATATACGAAACAGCTCAAAGAAGAATCGCTTCTTAAAATTAATCCCATATTTATGAAAGATCCGTAATAATCTGATCGATTAAAATTTAATATAACGAGTGATCGTATATAATTCAAAACATAATTTTGAGGTAAGGAATATCGACAAGCAGATTAATTAAGAAACGTCTACCATTGTGGTGAGCGTCATGTATCTATAAAATATGCTATCTTTTCTAAGATTTTACTGTTTTCTCCAACATCAAATAATTTAACATTTTTCCAACTTTTTATCCAAGTCATTTGTTTCTTTGCAAGATTTTTCGTATCTCGTATACTTTCATATACCATCTTATCGTAATCAATTTTACCGCAAAGATATAACCACATTTGACGATATCCTATAGAACGAATAGATGGAAAACTATCGTCCAAATCTCCCCTGGAACACAAGAGACTAACTTCTTCCTCCAATCCCTTTTCCAACATTTTTAAAAATCTACCCTCGATACGACGGTGTAATCTAAACTTATCTCTTGGAAAAATCGCGATCTGAAGAACAAAGTATGGAAAACGATCAGACGTTCTAAACTCTTCAATATTCTTTCCAGAAATTAAAAAGACTTCCATCGCTCGTAACATCCTTTGAGAATCATTAAAATTGACCATCTTTTTTAATCTTGGATGTACTTTCTTAAGAAGAAAAAATGTCTTATGGATTCCAAATCTTCGTACAAGATTGTGCAAAAAACTTCTGACCTCTGGGTTCGTATTAGGAAGAGATGGATCCAACCCTCCGAGTAGAGTTCGGAAATATAACATGGTTCCTCCGATCAGTAACGGTATTCTTTCAAGTAAGATAGATCGTTCTATCTCCACGTTCGCATCTTTTTGAAAGTTTGATACTGAATAATATTTGGATGGATCAATGATATCGATGAGCTGATGAGGACAACTACGTAACTGATCGATAGTTGGTTTAGATGTTCCGATATCCAAACCTTTATATATCAGGCAAGAATCCACACTAATAACCCTAACAGGAAGAGAACGATTTAAGATCATCGCCAATTCTGTTTTACCACACGCGGTAGGACCCATGATAAAGATGATTTTTTTTTTTCGTAATTTTTTCATACTGATTATAACTGATCGCATTTCACGCAATTTGTCGGATATCGAAATCTCACCTATTAGGTGAATTCTTCGCAGTAAATCAAACGACAATCTATTTATTCATATCTTTGGAACAAATAGGACCTAATGAAATGGTCGTTTCTCCGTTCTAAAGTTTATATTAACGTTAAAACTTTTCTTTCAAGAGATCCCCAAGATAACAATCAAAGGTGAGCGAAATATTTGAGTATTTTATGAGATTTAATATATGCAAACATTCTTAACGATTGGATATTTTTTTAAATATCTACCTGTTTAAAGTAAAGACCAACGACCACATTACGATGCATCAGATGAACCGAAGTATATTGATCAAATATGATTGAACAATATCCACGCTTTATATGTCGCTCAATAGCGGGAAACGAGATTCGAACTCGCGACCCTAACCTTGGCAAGGTTATGCTCTACCTCTGAGCTATTCCCGCGACGGTCAAAAAAAAAACAATTTTGGTCAAAACGTGTACGCTGTTGATTATGAGTTAAAATCTCTTATGAAATGTTTTCGATAAAAAATCAACTCTCCGATGGAATGCTTCACATCTTGTAATGCTCTGTGAGAACTTCTTCTAAAGAAGCTCATCAATATATCCGGCTTCCATCTTTTCACAAGTTCTTTTATCGTGCTAACGTCTATGTGTCTATAATGAAAAAATCTTTCTAAATTTGGCATGTATTGGAATAAAAACTTACGATCTTGACTGATGCTATTTCCACACATAGGAGAAGAACCGGGATATGTCCATTTTTCTAAAAATCGAATCGTTTCATCTTCTGCTCTTCTTTCATTAAAAGAGCTACGTTTTGTCTCTTGGATCAGACCGTTTTTTGTATGAGTATTCCTATTCCACTCATCCATCTTCTCGATAAACTTTTCTTCTTGATGAATAGGAATGGAAGGACCTTCACACAAAATGTTAATCTGAGAATCCGTTATTACTGTCGCAATTTCTATAATTCTATCTTCTTTAGGATTCAATCCAGTCATTTCTAAATCGATCCAAATCAAGTTTTTTTTGCTTTGTAACATCTTATCTTTCCAATATTGTAATTAGTTCATTAGATAAACAGTGAAATAAAATTCTTATGATCACATTATATCTGATAAAACATAAAATAAATATAAAAATGTCTCCATTTTGAAAGAGAACGATTCGACTTTTTTTTCTGAAAGTTATAAAATTGTTATATAAAATTAATATATCAAGTTACTGACGAAAAAAGTTCACTATTTTAGACTATCATTTATCACCGTTTTTGATATGAATCCATGTGATATAAGCGTCCAATTTGTTCTATGGTCTATCTAGAAAGCAGAAACTTTAGGAGATATAATGAAAATGGGAAGATTTATACAAATATACTTGGTAAGTACATGTTTACAATTTTAACGAAAAGAAGAATCAGATCCTATTGTGCCCTTTTAAGAAAAAGGGCAACGGAAATCGTTTGTTTTCTTGCAAACCGTGAGATATTTTTTTTTACTCAATTTGCAATATTAATTTTTGTTAAACTTTATAAGATCGAAACGAAGAACTTGAAACATAGAAATTTATCCCATTACAAAACTTTCAACGATTTTTTTTCAAGAAAGTTAGAGAAGGATGCGAGAAAGATAATTAAAGATCATCATTTATCTTCTCCTGTAGATGGAACAATCAGTGAAGTTGGTACAATTCTGAAGAATAACAACGACCAACTCATTAAAACTAAAGGAAATTTATATAGCTTAAAGTTGCTTACATCACAAGATGAATTCTTTACAACGTCTTGTTTCGGATCTTTCGTAACAATTTATTTATCTCCAAGAGATTATCATCGAGTACATTCGGTTTCAGAATGTCTGTTAACCAAGTTGATATATGTTCCTGGGGAGTTGTTCTCAGTCAATCCTAAAAGATCCTCAGACACTTTTAAAATCTTTACAAAAAACGAAAGAATGGTATGTTTTTTTAAAACAGATTTTGGAAAAGTGATATTGATAATGGTTGGTTCTATTTTGGTCAACGGAATCGAAACTCGATGGAATAAAAATCTTAAAAGGAACAGAGAGGATCCAATATGGACGTTTGAAAATCAATTGATTCCAATTAAGAAAGGAGAAGAAATAGGATATTTCAGATTAGGTGGATCTACGGTGATTTGTCTACTTGAAAAAAACAGATTTTTTCTGAGAACTTCCCTAAGAAAAGGTTTAAAATTACAGGTTGGGGAAGTATTAGCTTATACGCAAACATCATGAAGATATTTTTTGAACGAAAAAGACGTTTTACAAATTGAATCTTTTAAAACCGCACAAAAAACTCTTTATGAAAGACCTGTTCTCTCCTATTAAACATGAGAGAGTGTTTAATACACGAAACTTTTTCTCAAGTAATGAGAAACGGATTCTTCTTCGTTCGATCCGATTATCTCTAGATCTGGTAAACTTTTGATCAACATTTCGTGAGAATTTTTCATCAGACATCCTTTTCCAACCATGCTCAGCATCTCATAATCGTTCATTCCATCACCGAACGCAATACAATCCTGTAACCCATATCCGAGCAAACTAGCGACTCTTTTAAGAGCATTTCCTTTAGATACAGCACCATCAATCACCTCTAAACAATTATTAAAAGAAAAGCTAACATTCAAGTCATCTCCCCATTTTTTTTTTATTTTTTTTTGGACAGACACAAGCAATTTTTGGTCGTTTCCTGTAAAATATATCTTACTAACGCCGTCAGTTGTAAACTGTTTTAGATCAAATATTCGATAGTTGAAAGAAGATTCCTGAAAGAAATTCCTCTGCTCTGGACTATCTCGGTTAACGAACCAATGGGAATTAGAATAGAAATGAGTTAAAATTTCTGGATTATTGAACTCCATCTTACATAAATCATAGACAATTTCCTTCCTAAGATCTTTTTTAAAGATGTTTCTTCCCGATCTATTATAGATCCTGGCTCCATTAGAAGTGATCATATAAGTGTTGATATCGATCTTGTCACAGATTCTCTTCACATCTACATAATGTCTCCCAGTAGCGAAGATTATATGAATACCTAATTTAAACAATATCTTCAATGTTTCTGCAGAATGGGGAAGTAAAGAATACTCTGGAGATAACAGGGTTCCATCAAGATCTAATGCGATAATGGAATATTTGTTCTCCTTTCTTTTATAATTGAGCGTCATTTTAAACTCTTATGTGCCATCCTAACAAATTGGTGATCTAACAAATCTTATTAAATACGGGCAATTTAGATGCAGAAAAATACAGTTTACTGAACGAGTATATGAAGAAGTACGATTGTTATATCGAACTTAAATATCTAACAATCAACATCTCTTGAACTACACATATTCATCTCAACGGTTAACGCAGTTGATATTAACCGAGCAAGGTATAAAATATTTTCAATCCGTTTCTCCTATAATTTATATGGATAGAACATTCTTTCGTCTTATCACACAATGTTGGAGCAGAGTCAATCGAGATTATCGAAATAGGCATATTTAACATATTTTCTAGGAATTTCAGAAATAAAACGAGAAGGTTCACTGTAATACATCTTTCTACCGCGATCTGAACGAGTTGAGACGCACGTAAGTACCAGTTTCTTCATTGCTCTAGTCAATCCGACGTAAGCTAACCTTCTTTCTTCCGCCATATCTGTATCTATCTCGTTTTTTGATGGAAAGATACCTTCTTCCATACCAGAGATGAAAACAACTGGAAACTCTAAACCCTTAGAGGCATGTATCGTCATGAGATTCACCGCGTCATGATCGTATTGATTTCTACTATTCTTCATATTATGTTCGGAAGATAGCACGAAATACGGAGGAAAAGGACGAAATATATCCTTGGAATCATCTTTCATCATTATATCCTCATAAAACTGTTTTATGAAATGAACTAAAGTAGAGATATTCTGAACTTTCATCCTAGAAATTTCATCTTTCTTTTTCCCATACATCTTCGACAAGCCGGACTTTTGAAACGTATAGTATACCTTTTCGCAGATTGGCATATCCTTACTTTCCTGATCCATCAGATCAATCAAATCTAGGAATCTTTTAATAGAAAACCTCAGATTTTTTCTAATCCGATTCGTGTTTAACAATCTTTTACAAGACTGCCACATATCTATTTCATATTTTTTCGAATTATCTCGGATAATTTTCATTGTTTTCTTGCCAATTCCTCTTGCTGGAGTATTAACGGCTATTTCGAACGATTCATCGTCTTTTCTATTGAACATCAAACGTAAATAGCTCATGGTTTCTTTCACTTCTTTTCTCTTAAAAAAACTGATATCTCCGTGTATATGATAAGGAATAGAATATTTGATCAGAGCTTCTTCAAGAAAGTAGGATTGTCTCTTTCTTCTATAAAGAATAGCACATTGATTAAATTTTCCACCGGATTTTTTCCAATCTATTATATTTTTTACAATATACCTGGATTCATCTGATTCATCATTTCCATAATAGATACAGATTGGTTCTCCTGGATTAGTGTCGGTCCATAATGTTTTTACAAACCTTTTTTTATTGCAGGAAATTAAAGCATTAGCTGACTGTAAAATGTTCTTTGTAGATCTATAATTTTGTTCTAAACGAACCACCATAGAATTCGGAAAATCTTTCAAAAAATAATTCATATTTTCAGGATTCGCACCTCTCCATCCATATATTGATTGATCATCATCTCCTACAATAGTCATTCCAACACTTTTTTGAAAGATCATTTTAATCCATTCATATTGTAACTTACTGGTATCTTGAAACTCATCAACGAGTACGTGGGTAAAACGTTTTTGATATATTCTCAAGATGTCTAAATTATTTGAAAATAATTCATAAGCCCTCAAAATCAACTCTGAAAAATCTACCAAACCCGAACGATCACATATTTTTTGATAAGCTAAATATATATTAAAGTAGTCTGTATCTGAAGAATCAATGCTATCTTTCTTTAGGATATCCTTGGGACGTATTCCTCTTTCTTTATTTTTATTGATGTAGTTCATTGATCTTCGTACAACACCGTTCTTCCTCTCATTGATATGAATATTCCTCATTGCTCTCCGAACAAAATATTTCTGATCTTCATTATCTAGAATTTGAAAGTTATGAGGTAGATTGACATCAGAATAATGAGTTCTTAAAAAACGATAAGCTAAACCATGAAATGTATCGATTATTAGCTTCTCTCGACACAAATCAAGGATATTGTTTACCCTATTTCTAATTTCTGAAACAGCTTTATTTGAAAATGTCAGAGTAAGAATAGAGTTAGAAGAAATGTAATTGTTTTGTAACAACCAAATTATTCTATGTACTAAAACCCTTGTCTTTCCACTACCAGCTCCTGCTAGAACCAACGTATTACCTCTCGATGGAGAAGTAACTACTTCCTTTTGTTTAGAATTTAAGTGTTCGATCATCTTTAAATTATTCAATATAAACAACGATACGTAGAATTTTATCAAAGATTCGATACAAGTGCAGAATATCCTTTATGAAGTTTTGTTTTGATTCTCGGTTTCAACTGACGTAAGATCACATTAAAATTGAACCTTCATACACATATTTTGCAGATCCTTTCATAAATATTGGACTATTTTTTCCGTTCCAATAAATTTTTAAGTATCCTCCTTTTGAACGGACCGATACTAAATTTTTCAGCAATCTATCCTTAATTCCAAAAGCAACAGCAGCACACGCACCGCTTCCACAAGATTTTGTTTCTCCAGAACCTCTTTCATGTACATTCAATAAAATTCTTTCATCATCGACGATGCTCATTAGACCAATGTTGATTCCTTCAAAAAATAACCTGTTTATCTTTGATAAAAAATTGATAAACTTCTTTTTCTTAACATCTTCACGTCTATTTGTCATATCAAAAATAATGTGAAGATTTCCTATCTCCACTAATTTAAATGAATCGATTTTATTGTTAGTGATTAATAGTTTATTTAACGATCTATTTTTTAAAGAGTCTAAAATTGGCTTCGAGTTAAATCTAGGAACTCCCATGTTAACTATGATCTCTTTTCCTCTCTTGCTGATAAGAGTAGTTATGATATGTCGTTTAGTATAAATAACGTGAAATAATCTTTTATCGATATTATAATAGATGTATTTAGCTAAACATCTGAAACCGTTTCCACATTGAAAAGCTTCAGTTCCATCAGAATTGAATATTTGACAATAAAAATCAAAATTAGGGATATGAGATTTTCTTAAAATCAACAACTGATCAAATCCTATTCCTGAAGTGCGATTTGCAAGTACTTTGATCGTGTCTAATTTCGGAAAAAACTTTTGATTGATCGCATTAACAATCATAAAATCATTACCTAATCCGTGCATCTTTGAAAAAAATATTCTCTTCATATTAAAAATCTCATTCATCTCTTGAGAGTTCTGAACAAAAATATCTTTTCTTGTTGTAAATATTCTAAATATATAAGATCAGAATAGTAGAATCAGGTTCAATGAAGTATAATATTCAACGTTCATCAGCAATCAATATAATAGAATGTTTACATTTCAATATCTCATGATTTTTATGAGGTATTTTCAATTCACAAGTGGTAAAAATGCTATGTAACTCGTTTCATTTATGAATTATTGAGATAATCATTGAATATGGAGTTAAAGGAACAAATTATCTTCTTCTAAATTCCTTCTGTAATCATTTCACCAGCAAAGATGATCCTTCCTTTTTTTTACAGATCGGCGAGAGAGGATTTGAACCTCCGACCCACTGGTCCCAAACCAGTTGCGCTACCAAACTGCGCCACTCGCCGTATTGTAAAGAAAAAGGGTGACTAGTGGGATTCGAACCCACGACTTCCGGAACCACAATCCGGGGCTCTTCCATCTAAGCTATAGTCACCAAAAGATATTTCGTTTCATGCGTCCGGTAGGATTCGAACCTACAACCTCTATTTTCGGAAAACAGTGCTCTATCCAATAGAGCTACGGACGCCCAATGATCACCGGTTCTATTCTGAGACATCCTTTATATAACTTAAAACTCTTTATCTTTGTACTAATAAATGCAAAAGTTTGATAACCAATTTCTTTGACTTTGAATGATTATAGCTCTTATCTATAGAATCATCTGTAGATGATAAAATAAGCTATATATGATAGAAAATTAGAAAGTATTTTTATGTAATGAGAATCTTTAGATATTTCATTAAAAATCATTTTGTTGACATATTTTATTCTCTATCACTGGAATTTATGATACATTGGATCATATTTTATTTCTATTTATGTTGTACTTTATCACACTTTATAAATTCAAACGTATCCATATCTTTACAGCAAGAAAATATATTTCAACATTTTTTAATTACATATCGAATATCTTACAATATCTTTTACTTTTGAAAATATCAAAGTCAAACAACTAATCGTCCAGCGATTTCTTGATTGTATGTTAACGATGTTAACTCTGTTACGTCAGAATATGAAATATAAAACACATCTAGGTAACTTTTGATACCTGTCATCAATGATATTAAAATCATCCGGTATGAAATGACTCTTTCGTATACTCTCAGGAACGTCTCATAAATTCAAAAAATTCATTGTTAGTCTTCATCATGGAAAGTTTATTTATCAGAAATTCCATCGCGTCAACTTCATCCATCGGATGAATAATTCTCCTTAAGATCCACATTTTCTGCAATTCACTTTTTGAAGTCAAAAGCTCTTCTCTTCTTGTTCCAGAACGGTTATAGTCTATCGCAGGAAATATTCTTTTTTCTGAAATTCTCCTAGATAAATGAAGTTCCATATTCCCAGTTCCTTTGAATTCTTCATAAATAACTTCATCCATCTTTGATCCTGTTTCCACCAAAGCTGTAGCGATTATTGTTAAACTACCACCTTCCTTTACGTTTCGAGCTGCTCCAAAGAACCGTTTTGGACGGTGTAAAGCGTTGGAATCAATTCCTCCAGTTAAGACTTTTCCAGAAGAAGGGATAACCGTATTGTAAGCTCTTGCTAGTCTGGTGATTGAATCTAATAGAATAATGACATCTTTTTTATGTTCGACTAGTCTCTTTGCTTTTTCAATAACCATTTCAGCAACTTGAACATGTCTAGAGGAAGGTTCATCAAAGGTGGAAGCTATAACTTCGCCTGTTACTAATCTTTGCATTTCTGTAACTTCTTCCGGACGTTCATCGATCAATAAGACGATTAATACGCAATTTGAATAATTGTTCTTAATACTTGAAGCAATATTTTGCAAAAGTATCGTTTTACCTGCTTTAGGAGGTGCTACAATTAAACCTCTTTGTCCTTTTCCGATCGGTGCAGCTAAATCTAAAACTCTTGCTGTCAAATCCTCGGAGGAACCATCTCCCTGTTCCATCCTAAGTCTAATATTCGCATGAAGTGGTGTAAGGTTTTCAAAAAGTATTTTATTTCTAGAATTTTCAGGTTTATCGAAGTTTACTTCATTTACTTTAAGTAACGCAAAATATCTTTCCCCCTCTTTTGGTGGTCTTATCTTTCCTGAAATGGTATCTCCAGTTCTTAAATTAAATCTATCTGACTTGGAGAAACATAAATATCATCTGGTCCAGCGAGATATGAACTATCAGAGGAGCGGAGAAAACCGAATCCATCTTGTAGAATTTCTAACACACCATTTCCAAAAATATCTTCCCCACTTTTTGCGTGTTGTTTTAATATTGAAAATATAATGTCTTGTTTTCTCATCCTAGCTAGATTTTCTAATCCTACCTTTTCTCCAAGAATGATCAATTCTGACACCAACTTGTTCTTTAATGTAGTAAGATTCATATACCTACTCTAATTTTTAAATATTTCATAAATCATTCACGAATTTTTAAAAGTTTGATTAGTTAGCTATATGTCATAAATTTTTTTGAAATTGATTATCTGATACAATTAATGAAAGATTTTACGATTGGTAAAAAATACTAATCAATTTCGAAAATTATATTTTAAAACAGCTTTTCATTTTATACTTCATATTGAAATTATTCAGTATAAAGAACATGGTCTATCTTTAGAATAAAGTTAAAATGAGACTAAATATTCAAACCGTTTAATATTAAATATTTCTTTTAATAAATTCTTCTAGCTTATTTAGTGAAATTGATCCGACTATTCTTTCTATTTCTTTTCCTTCTTTGAAGATTATCAAGGTAGGTACGCTACGAATATTATATTTAGAAGATACTTTAAAATTTTCTTCAACATTCAATTTTGCTATGAAGATTTTTTTTAAATATTCACTCTTTATACTTCGTATAGTACTGTTCATATTTTTGCAAGGAGTACACCAATCTGCCCAAAAGTCAACTAATATCGTATTACCAGTCTTAATATTTTCTTCGAAATTTAAATCAGATAAATTTAAAAAATTGTTGTTCATCTCTCTTATCAAGTTAGTTTTGATATAATAAATTTCTTCAATTATCATCAATTTTAAAGATAGTATCAACTTTCATATGGATCGATGTATAAGGATTTGTTCATATTAAAGTAATTTTTTACGTTTCACAATACATAATAATCGCAGCATGTGAAATTATCTTCGGTCTTTAAAAGATTACTTTAAAATCTTATTAGTTAAAAAAATGGTATGATATAAAATCCACATGAGGTAAAATTCGGAATTTTATACAGATAATATAACGTCTTATGAATATTTCAAAAATTTTTGATAGTTATTAAATTTTCCAGTAAGATTCAGAAAGGTGATTCCAATTAAATTTCATTCTTTTTGAAAGAAGATTATAAAAACTGTTATTTACGAGAATAATATCTAAAAAATCTACCTTTTTTTATCAAATAACGTTAAATAAAATAGATATAGGAATGTACTATAAATCATCAAATCGATCCTAATTCAGCAGATCCCAATGATAAATGTTCATCGAACTTCTTTAAAAGTTGAATAATTTTAGATTTGATCCTTAATAAGGATAATAGTTCATAAATAGAAATTCATGTAGATAGCATACATTAATTTTTTAAAGAATGTTTGTTATAATTTGTTGATAGTGTATGGTTTTCAATAAAAAAAGATGAACAGACGATACTTTAAGTATCTCAAAATGATACTCATAAGGGCGTAATTCAACTGGTAGAATATCGGTCTCCAAAACCGAAAGATGGGAGTTCAAATCTCTCCGCCCTTGTCTATAAAATATTCTAAAAATTGTCATTCGAGAATGAATAAATAAATTTAGCGCTAAATAAAACTTTTTAAAGAATCAAATTTTTTGAGCTTCTAAAGCCTTTACTATTTTTTTTATTAATATACAATACAATCTATTAATAACGTATGTAAGGAAATTCCTATGAATCTAATTAACACGAAGATCAAACCGTTCAAATGTTTATCTTTAAAAGAAGATAAATTTGTTGTCTTATCTGAAAAAGATATTCAAAAAAAATGGAGTATATTCTTTTTCTATCCTGCTGATTTCACTTTTGTTTGTCCAACCGAGTTAAAAGACTTATCCGATTGTTATGAAGATTTTAAGAAAATAGGAGCAGAAATATATTCTATCTCTACGGATACACATTTCTCACATAAAGTTTGGCATGATCAATCAGAAAGCATAAAACCAATTAAATATTACATGGTCAGTGATGTCAATTGGGAATTAACTAGAAATTTTCAAGTAATGCAATATTTTATAGATGATCAGAATCAGATTAAAGAAACCGGACTCTCTTCAAGAGCAACTTTTGTGATCGATCCGGAATGTATTATTCGATCCATAGAAATTATTGTTGATGGAGTTGGAAGAAGTTCAAAAGAATTGTTAAGAAAGGTTCAAGCTATTCAACATATCAAACGAAATCCACAAGAGGTCTGTCCTGCGAGATGGAAGAAAGGAGAATCAACTCTAAAAACTAATATTGATCTTGTAGGTAAACTTTAGGTATGCAAAGAATTTCATATATTTCATAAACATTGAGATAAATTTTTTAATTTGTACGGTATAACCTTTTACATAATTAATACAGTTTATTTATCTATGATAAAATAATTTTACCACCCAATTATTTTTGAAACATTTTCGAATACATTCCGCTTTTAAGGTTGTAACGAGTGAATTCTTTACGAAAATTATCTTTCTTAAAGATAAAAGAAAGTACTTTTTATTTAAATTTTGTAAAATTTTTATGTCTGAAGTGGAGAATATGAAATGTTTATTCAACTGGTTATTATAAGACATGGAAAAAGTCTTTGGAATCAACTCAATCGTTTTACTGGATGGGTTGACGTTCCTTTATCACAGGATGGATATTTAGAAGCAAGAAAAGCTGGAACAATTCTGAAAAGAAACCGAATTGTTTTCGATGTTGCTTATACTTCCCTGTTAAAGAGGGCAATTCATACTTTATGGGAAGTTTTAAAGGAAATTGATATGAGTTGGATACCAGTTTATAAGAGTTGGAAACTTAACGAAAGGCATTATGGTGCACTACAAGGTTTAAATAAAGAAGAGATCAGTAAAAAATATGGAAAAGATCAGGTTGAACTTTGGAGAAGAAGTTTCAAAGTCAAACC
The DNA here is from genome assembly GCF_002073895.1 of Candidatus Riesia pediculischaeffi. Lineage (GTDB taxonomy): Bacteria > Pseudomonadota > Gammaproteobacteria > Enterobacterales > Enterobacteriaceae > Riesia > Riesia pediculischaeffi. The sequence continues at coordinate 334,755 of NZ_CP012839.1, forward strand.
ACCTATGTCTTCGGATCATCAAATCAATAAAGACATTCAGTATCATATGATGAATGAAGATCTTCCAAGATCAGAAAGTTTAGAGGATACCCTAAACAGGTTAGTTCCTTTTTGGAAAGAAGAAATTGAACCTAGGCTTAGAAAAAGAGAAAGGGTTTTGATAGTTGCCCATGGAAATTCTCTTAGAGCTTTAGCTAAATATCTGGAAAATATGAGCGAGGATGCTATATCGAAATTAAACATTCCCACCGCTAAACCGATTATATATGAATTTGACAGAAATGTTAACGTCATCAACAGATATTACCTATGAAAAATTTTTCATAGTTTTTTAATGGAAGTCCTTTCTAAAAATTATGGGTCGTACAGGACTCGAACCTGTGACCAATTGATTAAAAGTCAACTGCTCTACCAACTGAGCTAACGACCCGACAAACATCCTGATGAACTGTTTTATCGATAAATGTAATAAAAATCTTAACTTCCATTCGATCGATAAAAGACCGATCTGACCTCTTCTCCAATTCTAGAAATTCTTCGAACTACTTTAACACCCTGCGATTTAAGAATTTCTATTTTTTCCTCAACGTCTCTATCCTTATCTTCCAGAATCGCTCCAGCATGACCCATTTGTTGATCATGGGGAGCATATAAACCTGCAATATACGCTATCACTGGTTTTGTAACTTCTCTGCTAACATAAAAAGCAGCACTCTCTTCTCTGTCCCCTCCAATTTCTCCGATCATCAATATAGCCTCAGTTTGAGGATCATTCTCAAATAATCTTAACATACTTATAAAATCTGTACCAGAAATCATGTCTCCTCCGATTCCTACACAAGTTGACTGACCTAATCCAGATTTAGTGATCTGATCGACTGCTTCATACATCAAGGTTCCAGATCTAGAAACTATCCCAATTCCTCCTTTTCGATGGATGAAATGAGGTTGGATTCCTATCTTACATTTTCCTGGAGATATTACGCCAGGGGAATTTGGACCAATTAAGATCACCCCTTCTTTTTCACGTAATCTTTCCTTCACAATCATCATATCGAGAGTTGGAATTCCTTCTGTGATCACTATAATCAACTTAATCCCCGAATCGATCGACTCCAATATTGCTTCCTTACAAGAATACGAAGGAACATAAACGACCGATGTGTTCGCTTTTGTATGAAATACAGCTTCTTTGACGGTTTCAAAGATTGGTACACCGAAGTGATACGTTCCTCCCTTCCCTGGGACTACACCAGAAACTATCTTTGTACCATAATTGATATCGATCTTAGAATGAAAACTTCCACTTCTCCCCGTCAAACCTTGACAAACGACTCTCGTGTTTCTGTTAATTAAAATGGACATTTCTACCTTTTGTTAACAGAACTGACTTTTCAACCATCTCTTCAAGATTGTACATAATGGAAATATTACTTTTGAAGCAACTCTCTTTTAACATATTTATTCCATATTGATATCTATTCCCGGAGAATCGAACAAATATCTTTGGGATAGGTTTTCCACCAATTTTTTTCATAGATCTTAATAGAATTTGGGCGACAACATCGCATCTTATTATCCCTCCAAATACGTTCACAAGAACGACAATGACGCGATCTTGATTTAGTATTTTACAAAAATATTTTTCTACCTTAGATAAACTCGTGTTTCCACCTATATCCAAAAAATTTGCAGGGTGACCTCCATAAATCTTGATTAAATCCATCAATCCCATAGCCAATCCAGCTCCATTAGAGATACATCCGATGTTTCCATTCAAAGATACATAATTTGATGAGATACTGAGTTTATCAATAATATCTTCTAATGAATCGTTTTCGACGCTCAATATTTCCTTTTTAATCTCCTTTTCTCTGAAAAGGGCATTTTCATCAATTTTCGATTTTCCATCCAAACAAATTAGTTTTCCGTATCGATCGATCGCTATTGGATTGATTTCTATAAATAACAGATCTAGGGAAAAAAAAATTTCCAACAGATCGAAGAGAAATTTTGAAAAAGAAAGACTTATTTTCTGAATATTACATAATTTATCAACGTATCTTCTGATCGTATCTAATTTTAACCTTTTTATTAGATCGATCTCAAGTTTTTGAAAGTAATTTCTGTTCTTTTCATGATTTTTTTCAACTTCTATTCCGCCATAAAAAGAGAAAATCAGGATAATTCGATTTTTATTTTTATCTATTGACACGCTTACATACATCTCTTGTTGAACGTCGATGTATTCTTCAACCAATATACCAACTACTTTTTGTCCATCTATACCAGTCTTATCTGTAGCCAACTTCCTATTCATCCACCTTCTAAAAAAAAGTTCGGATTCCTGTATATTAGAAACAACCTTTACAGCACCTGATTTTCCTCTTCCACCAAACTGTATTTGACATTTTAAAACAAACTTCTGACCTTCGAAAAAACAAAATGCATCCCTGATTTCCTCGATAGTTCGACAAAAAAAATTTTTTGGAACTAAAAAACCATAATTAGAAAGCATCCTTTTGACTTGATACTCTTGCAGATACATATCTTACTCTTTATTCTCTTCTTCTTCATCAAAGATTTCAAGTTTTCTTTTTTTATAACTTTCATGATCATTGATTTATCAACAACAATATTGGATCTTCTAGAATACTTTTTATATTTAACAAAAATTCTATCGCTTCTTTTCCATCAATTATCCTGTGATCATATGAGAGAGCTAAATACATCATCGGAAAAATCTTTATCTTGTCGTTCTTAATTACAGCTCTTTTTTGAATAGAATGCATCCCAAGTATTGCGCTTTGAGGGGGATTAATCACGGGGGTCGACATCAAAGATCCGAAGATGCCACCGTTGGTGATTGTAAAACTACCACTCTCTAAGTCTTTTATTGTTAAACCATTTCTTGTGCTTTTTTTAACGATACCTTTTATCTTATGGTTTATCTCTACTAGATTAAGATCTTCAACTCTTCTTATGATCGGAGTGACCAACCCTCTATCGGTTGATATTGCTACATTAATATCGATATGATTATGATATAAAATGTTGTTTTTATCAATCGATGCGTTTATCTTTGAATACTTTTTCAAAGAGATCACACAAGCTTTTATAAAAAAAGTTATCATTCCTAATTTCAATCCGTGTATCCTTTCGAACTCTTTTCCATACATCTTCCTCATATTCATGACCGGTCCCATATTTACCTCATTGAACGTCGTCAATGTGACAGAATTATTTTTGGAGTATAATAAACGATCAGAAATAGATCTTCTGATTCCCGTCATTGGAACGATTTTATATTTTGAGGATTTCTCTTGCACTGATTTCTCATGAGGGAAATAACCTTTTTTTTCTGACAAGTGATCTTTTTCATTCATTTCTGTCGATTTTATAAAGAGTTTTCCATCGTCTTCTTCATATTTTTCCCTATCCTTTAAGATTCTTCTACGATCAGAAGGAGATAGAAAAACTTCGTTTTTTTGATTTTTTACTTTTTTATGAAGATTTCGAAGATACCTTCTTTTAAGTGAGATATCTCTTACTTCGATGTCACTTTCGAGATCTTCATCAGAAAGTATATAACCTATGATTTCACCCGATCTCACTAAAGATCCAGAATCTTTTAAGATTGATTTTAAAATACCAGATTTCGGAGAAACTATTTCTAAAACTACTTTATCCGTTTCAACTTCAACTAACGTCTCATCTTGTTCTATCAGATCTCCTAGTTCTTTCTTCCAACTCAATATTTTAGATTGAACCACAGATTCTGAAAAATCTGGGACTAATATTTCATATTCATGAGTTTTCATGTTCGTTTAATGATGCTAACCTGTTAAGGCTGATTGTACGATATGTTTTTGTTTTAATCGATATCTTACACGATCTCCTTCGACTGAGGTCGATAACTCTGATCTTCCAAAATATGAAAGATTTGCGTAGGATGGAATAACTTTCTTGATATATTCTTTTATATAATTCCAAGCCCCTTGATTTTTTGGTTCTTCTTGACACCAAATGAAATCAACCACACATGGATATTTTTGAATCTCTTGTTTTAACTCTTCGTTTGGAAAAGGGTATAACTGTTCGATTCTGATGATGGCAATTGTTTTGTTGATTTTTTTTATTGATACATTCCTTTCTTCTAAGAGTTCATAATATATTTTTCCGCAACAAAGAATCACTCTTTGTATTTTTTTAGAAATACTATATTTTTCATCTTCTCCAATAACTTTACGAAATCTTCCACAGGCTAATTCTTTTAGTCCAACCAGACAATCTGGATGACGAAGTAAAGATTTTGGAGAAAATACAATTAAAGGACATCTTTGATCTCTATCAATACAACAGTGTTCCAACAATGCATGATATATCTGAGATGGGTCAGAAGGAACAAAAATTTTCATGTTTTTTTCTGCACATAATTGAAGATATCTTTCTACCCTTGCAGAAGAATGATCAGGTCCTTGTCCTTCGTATCCATGTGGTAAAAAAATGACTAAGTTGCTCTCGATTCCCCATTTCTTATTTCCGGAACTTATGAATTGATCGATCACAACCTGAGCAACATTGGAAAAATCACCAAACTGTGCTTCCCATACCGTTAATGAACCATTGTGTACCAAAGAATATCCGTACTCAAAAGCTAGAGTAGATTCTTCAGATAAAACAGAATCCCAAACATTTATAGTTCCAATACAGTTACTAATCTTCTCTATTGAAAAGTACTCTTTTCCATCTATCTGATCATATATTCTAAAATTCCTTTGAAAAAAAGTTCCTCTACTTACATCTTCTCCAGAGATACGAACGTCAAATCCAAGTTGTAACAAAGTAGAATATGCTAAAATTTCAGAAGTTGCCCAGTCACATAAGGACTCTTTTGTCGCAATTCTTGATCTATTTTGGAGTATCTTATCTACCATCGGATGCAACATGAAATTTTTTGGTACAGAACTAATCTCTTGCAACGTTTTTTGTAAGTTTTTCACTCCTATTATAGAATTAGAACGTATCTTCAGATTCTTAAAATCAGTTGGATGTTCAACATCATTTATAAAATTGATTCCATAAGATGAAAAGGAATTTTCTTTCAACTTTCTTCTATAAGAACCGATCATATCTTCAACATCTTCGTGAGTGATTATATCGTTTTTAATCAAACTTTTCGAATAAATTGATCTGGATGTTTCATGCTGTTCGATGATATGATACATCACCGGTTGAGTAACTTTCGGGTCATCGATCTCGCTATGACCTCTTCTACGATATCCTATCAACTCTACTACGACATCTTTTCGAAACTTTTCTCGAAAATCTAACGCTATTCTAGAAGAGAACATGACAGCCTCTATATCATCTGCATTGACATGAAAAATAGGAAACTGAGTAAATTTAAAAATATCTGTGCAATATCTAGAAGATCGCAAAAATCTCTCTTTAGATATAGTGAATCCTATCTGGTTGTTTAATACAATTCGTATAGTACCACCGACGCTGTATCCATCAATCTTGTAGAGATTGATGGTTTCTTGAACGATCCCTTGTCCAACTACAGAAGCATCGCCGTGTATAGTAATCGGCAAAATTTCTTCCTCTTTTTAAATCTATCCATATAACCTCGAGCGATCCCCATGACAACAGGATTAACGATCTCTAAATGAGAAGGGTTAAAAGATAGGTTCAACTTGATCGTCTTTCCATTTATATTAAACTTTGAGAAGCATCCGTAATGATACTTTACATCTCCAGATACCTTGTAATCTTTTACTTCATCTTTAAATATCTTGTTTAAAGGTTTTCCAAATATATTCGCTAAAACATTGATTCGTCCACGATGTGTCATACCTAATATAATTCTATCAACCTTCTTATTTCCAGAAAAAATTATCATATCTTTCAACATCGGTATCAACACATCGATTCCCTCTAACGAGAACCTTTTTTCTCCAGGATATCTTATTTCCAAATATCTCTCAAGTTCTTCTGCAGCAATCAAATCTGAAAGAAATCTAACTTTTTCAGAAAAGTCAAACGTATTTTTCAAACATACCCGTTCTTCTAACCTTTTTTGAATCCAATCTCTTTGTATTTTATCTTCTATATGCATGTACTCAACGCCGATTGAAGAACAGTAAACTTGATTCATATGCAGAATAGATTTTTTCAATTTATCCAAACGATTATTAAATACCTTTCTTCTATATATTCTCGTCATCGAAAGATTTTTCAGCTTTTTTAAAAAAAGATCCTTGATTCTATTTTCTACATTTTTTTTTAACTCGATAGGATTTACACAAGATTCCAGATGTCCATTCGTTCGAAAACATCTTTTCATACGTTCTAATATATTTTTTTCCTTTTCTAAGAAGAGTTGATAGTATAGATTTTCTTCCATTTTATGTGCATATCTTGCACCTTTTCGAGATGTATTTCTTTCTGAAAGGTGTACAGCCTTTCCTTTATGAAGGAAATTTTTATAAATATAAGGTGATGCTTCTTTCGTTCCATCACTACATCTTTCAATATATGAAACGTTTTCTATCGGTAAAATAACATTTTTAAAAATTTTTTTTTGATTTTTTTCATTCATTATTCAGTACTTATACGAACCTTAATATAAGAATTTAAATAAGCTAAATTTCAAACTTTCTATTATGTTAGATTTAACATATTCTTTAAAAGCATGATTTTTATTTTTCTGATAGCTCTGTTAGGATTTAAATTCTTAGGGCAGGAGGAGATACAATTCATAATGTTGTGACACTTAAACACTTTGAAGGAATCTTGTAGATGATTCAATCTGAAGTTTTTTCCATGATCGCGATCATCCGATAAAAATCTATATGACGTTAAAAGTCCAGCAGGACCGATAAATTTATCCGTATTCCACCATACAGAAGGACAAGAAGAAGAACAACAAGCACAAAGAATACAACCATATAAACCATTTAGCTTATTTCTCTGTGAAATGCTTTGTATATGGTTCCTTTTTTTTATACAACCATTTTCGTTGTTTTCAATGATGTATGGAAAAATTTCTTTATATCGATCGAAAAAATCGGACATATTTACTACTAGATCTTTCAGGATAGTAAATCCAGTCAAAGGTTTTACAACAACTTTTTTACATTTTTTTAAAAGATCTTTTATGGAAGTAATACATGCAAGTCCATTACGTCCATTAATGTTCATCCCATCTGATCCACACACTCCTTGTCTACAAGATATTCTAAAACTAAAGGTGGGATCTTTTTTTTTAATTTTAAATAGTACATCCGATAACATCATATTTCTGATCTCTTCCATATTAAAGAAGTAACTTTCCATGTAGGGAGAATCGTGAATATCCTGATTGTATCGATATATGGAAAATTCAAGATGGTTATTTTTTCTCATAGCTCTCGTATTACGTATACAACTAATAATTTCTTTCTTTCGGAAGAAACGGTTTGCAAAATTTCGTTTGAACATTGATTCTTCTCTTCTTTATTTTGTTTTCTGAAAAATATAAGGTATGAAATAGCCAATCTTGATCGTTTCTTTTCGGATAATCGGTTCGATAATGTGCCCCCCTACTCTCTTTACGAAATATTGCAGAATGAGCAGTAGCAATTGCCGTTTCCATTAAGTTATCTATTTCCAAACATTCCACTCTATGTGTATTGAAACAATTCGTATGATCTTTCAATCGAGCTCGATTCAATTTTTCTCTAATTTCCTCTAATTTTTTCAATCCTACTGTCATACTTTTCTCTTCTCTAAATACGTAAAAATGATCTGTCATACATCTTTGTATATCATCTCGTAAATCAGTTGGATCTTCATAAAAATTAATTTTTTTTCGATTCCACTTGTTCAATCGATCAAAAACAATCTCCATATCGGATTTACGGGCACTACGAAAATTTATTCTTTCTTTGATAAATTTTTTTACAGAGATTCCAACAGTTTTTCCAAAAACTATCAAATCTAAAAGGGAGTTTCCTCCTAATCTATTTGCTCCGTGTACTGATGTACAAGAGACCTCTCCAACTACAAACAATCCAGGAATAATCTTATCTTTTCCAGAATTATCCATCGTTATAGCTTGTCCAAAAACATTACATGGTATTCCTCCCATCATATAATGACAGGTTGGAACTACTGGAATATCTGATTCTTTTGGATTAACATGTGCAAATATTTTAGACAGTTCGAGTATTCCGGGTAATTTATTCTCCAATTTCGTCAAGTTTAGATGCTTAATTCTTAATTTTACATGAAATCCTTTTCCAGAAGAGTTTAGAAAACCTCTATTTTCTTGAATTTCTTTTAAAATAGATCTTGAAACAATATCCCTACTTGCAAGATCTTTCATGATCGGAGCATATCGATACATGAATTTCTCTTTCATATTGTTTATTAAATAACCTCCTTCCCCTCTGCAACCTTCTGTAATTAATATCCCAACATCTGCTATTCCAGTAGGATGAAACTGCCACATTTCCATATCTTGTACAGGTAAACCTGCCCTGATAACCATCCCTATTCCATCACCTGTATTAATATGTGAATTGGTTGTTGGATAATAAACTCTACCAGCTCCTCCTGTAGCTAAAATAGTTGATCTAGCGCAAAAATAGACAATTTCACCATCATGTATATTCATTGATATACATCCTACAACATCGTCATCCTGATTTTTTATAAGATCTATAGCATACCATTCCGAATAAAAAACAGTTTTATTTTTTATGTTTTGTTGAAATAATGTATGTAATATAGCATGTCCGGTCCTATCTTCGGCAGAAGCAATACGGAAAGCTTTTTCTTGACCAAAATTTTTAGTTTGTCCTCCAAAAGATCTCTGATATATTTTTCCATTTTTTAATCTAGAGAACGGTACTCCCATATCTTCCAGTTCAAGAACAGCATCTGGACCGTTCTTGCACATATGTTCGACAGCATTCTGATCGCTAAGGTAATCTGATCCTTTAACAGTATCGTACATATGCCAAATCCATTTATCTTCATGCACATTTCCTAAAGAAGCTGCTATTCCACCTTGTGCAGATATCGTGTGAGATCTGATTGGAAATACTTTTGTAATAACCGCACAGGATAGTCCAGACTTAGAAATTTCTAGAGCTGCTCGCATCCCCGACCCTCCAGCACCAATTATGATAACATCAAACATTTTTTTAGAAAATTTCATTTGATACCTAAGATAAGCAGAGAATACTAATTATGTAAAATAGATAAAAAAACAAGATAATACACATAATAAAATAAATTAATACCCTAATTTTCTTGCTCTTAAAGTAATCCGTTAAGATATTTTTTATACCGATATAAGAGTGAAAAACTATTGATATGATTGAGAATATCGTTAAAACTTTTGTTAGTTTTTTTGAAAAAAATTCTTTTAAAAGGATGTGATCGATTTCTTTCTTTAAGAAGAAAATCAAAACGTAAGAAAAGTAAACAAGCAACACGAAGGAAGTAATTCTTAAGAATATCCAACCTTTTATTCCAGAAATATTTTTTTTTCTGTTCACAGGAAACACAACAAGAAGAATATAACAAAAGTAGAAATGATTGTCAGAACTGAAGATACTTTGGATATCGTTATACTATATCCTATGATATTAAAATCGATCAACATATGCCTTACTCCTGACAAAACATGATATATAAAAGAAATACAGAAGATATAAAAAATAATCTTAGAAGAGCATGATCGAAAAGAAAGAACAGTAAAAAATTTCTCTCGGTATTCTACCGTACAGCAAATTTTTTTTACGATCCACATTAAGAAGAAAATATTCATGATTCCAGATATGCGATGTAAAATAGAGACCATAGCATTGATAGGAAGTTTTCTTATATCCAGATCTAAATTGATCAAATTTTTCTTATTCATTTTTAAAACATGTTTCGTAAGTTTTAACTATCATCTTTAAAACCTAACTGATCATATAAAAATTAAGATAGATTAGTTGTTTTAGAGGATCTTTTCTTTTGAATCGATCAAAAGTCAACTGATTGATTCATAAAATCATAAAAAAATAAAATATAGCTCGTATGTTTTACAAAAACTTCTGAAAATACATCTTTATGTTGTTTGATCTATTTAATTTTCCTATTTATACAAGAAAACTACCATATATCTTTTAAAATATTTTATATGTTAAATAAAGTTATCTTTAGAAAATCTTTTATTATCTATAGAAATAGTCTCCTTAAAGATTATAACAGAAGTACATATCTGCTCGATATTTTAATAAATATGATTTAGAATAACAAGGTATTAGTTCTAAAAGCATTCTTATTTTTTAAGAGAAAAGAATAAAATATTATGTACTGAATGATAAAAATTTTCACGTCATTGAATATGGTTATCATCAATTTAATTATCGAATTTTCTATAAAGAAAAAAAATAAAGATAATCGACAATAAAATATTATTTAATCCAATAGATTATCGATGATAATTTCTAAATCTTATGAATTATTTTTGAAATATTGCACCATTTTCAGAATACTTTCATGAAAGTCAGATATTCAACAAGATGTGCAAATCATTAGAATATTTTTCTAAACAAGTATGAAAGATCAATATATTTTTAATTGAAATAATGAATTTATTAATATTTATTCCCTATATATGTCTTACTTTCAGAATAGTTCATAGAATAATTCATCGAAAGATAAATTTTTAAAAGATGTTGAAGTTCTTTGAATATATGAAAGAAAAATTATTTTAAATCTATTAAAAATTTTAAAAATATACGCTTATTAATGTATAAGTTTAAAATTTTTAATTAACTCAATAGATTCCCCATTAAACCTTTAAGTTTCAACGATGTTTCTATTTTTTTGATAAAAATTTAAGGAAGAATTACAGAATGATATGAGTGATTATATTGACTCATTAACGATTTTAAAAGTACGATTTTAATTAACACAAATATTATTCAAATGACTTTAATGTAACTGGATGTATAATAAATAATTTTAAAAAAAAATCACAGAATTCTATCATATTAAGAATATTTTATATTTTATAAGTTCCGATAAACTTTTATGGCTTAGGGATTATCTTCAGAAAGATATTTGTTCATTGTTAAAGTGGTTAGATTATATTTTACACAATATTTTTAACTATCAAATGATATATCACATTCACTCATCAAAAGTAAGATTAATTTTAAACGTGTATGAACAACTATTGTATGTTAGAATCTATAAATTGAGGAATATAAAATAACGTTATTACATATTTTGAATAACGATTTCAAGATACTTTAAATTGGCTTTTAACTTATTATTCGTGAAAAATCTTTAATAAAAAGTTGTCAATTTAATTTTGTTTTTAGAATTACCTTATATGAACAAAAATTGCAATGTATATGACATAAGTTTCTTAAGAATTTTAATAAATTTCTGAAGATATAATCGACGTTCGTTTAAAAACAGATGTAGAACTTTTGTAATAAAAAAATTAAATTTTTGGAGATAAATATGAGAAAAATAGGAATTTTTTTTGGAAGCGATACTGGAAACACGGAAAAAGTCACAAAAATCTTAGCGAAGAACATAAAAAAATTTAATTATATTCCAAAAATATATAATATAGCGCACTCTAAAAAAGAACACATAGAGAATTTCGACATTCTTCTCTTCGGCATTCCAACATGGTATTACGGAGAAGCACAATGTGATTGGTATGACTTTTTTAGAACATTAAAAAAAATTGATTTTACAGATAAATACGTAGCTATTTTCGGTTGCGGAGATCAAGAAGATTATCCAGAATATTTCTGTGATGCAATGGGAATACTAAAAGAGATAGTTGCGAAAAAAGGTGCTAAGCTGATAGGAAAATGGCCGATAGAAGGGTATATTTTCCAAAATTCCAAAGCTTTAGAAGATAAAGAAAATTTTGTTGGATTGGCTATCGATGAAGATAGACAACCTGAACTAACTGATCAAAGAATAAAAAATTGGATAAAATTAGTTTTAGATCAGATAAATTTATAAATTGTTTCATATTGTTAAAATCCTTCATTAATCCCTAAAAATAAAGAACATCAATATATTTTAAAATTTATCTTCATTTATTCATTTCAAACTTACGATATGATTAATTGTCAATTTAAGATTTTTAATATAGTTACTATCTGCATCGATACAGAAATATCCTTCTCTCTCTAACTGAAAATGTTGTCCTTTTTTAAAGGATAGTATTTCAGGTTCAACAAATCCCATTTTTAAGATCATAGAATTCTCATTAATTAGCTCAAGAAAGTTTTCACCTGGATTAGGAACTTTGAATAGATGATCAAACATTCTAAATTCTGCTCGTACTCCATATGTGGCATTTACCCAATGTATTATCTTTTTCACACGATTAGAACGACTAGAAAATCGACCAAAAGATTCTTTTTCACAATGACAATAGATAATGATTTTTCCTCGATCTTTACATATCCGATCGATCGTTATCGTACAAGCATGTCTTAGACGGAATTTTTCTCCTAAGATAGAATTACTTAATTCTACGTTTCTTCCTTCAAAAAAATCGAATCTATCTACGTATAGTTTATTGTTAAATTTAAGAGACTTCTTACCAAACTTCCTATCCTATCTTGTGGATGTTTAAATACATCTAAATCGTATTCTTCGTTATCTCCCATATTTTCTATGATTAGTTTAATAGGATTTAGAACTCCCATCATTCTTGGTGAAACCTTATTCAAATCTTTTCGAATACAAGATTCTAAAACTTGCATTCTAATAGTACTGTTCTGTCTGGTCACTCCGATTTTTTGACAGAACGAACGAATTGATTTAGCAGTATAACCTCTACGGCGTAATCCAGAGATGGTTGGTAATCTAGGATCTCTCCAAGATTCTACTATCTTTCGTTCGACCAATATGCTGATCTTCGTCTTTGACATGACCGTATATTCCAAATTTAAACTTGAAAACTCATATTGCCTTGGTCGATGAGAGATGCTAATATTATCCAGTATCCAATCATATAGTATCCTATTCTCCTGAAACTCTAATGTACATAAAGAATGCGTAATTCCTTCTATGGCATCCGAAATGCAATGCGCGAAGTCATATGTAGGATAGATTCTAAATTTCTTATCCTTCGAGATAGGTGAATCATATGTCCCTTTTATACGATACAATACAGGATCCCTGAGAATCATTGATGAAGAATTCATATCTATCTTAGCTCTTAAACAGACCTCACCCTCTTCAAATAATCCACATTTCATTTCTTCAAACAGATTTAAATTTTCTTCGACCGTACGATTACGATAAGGGCTATTTCTTCCTGAGTGTTTAAAATCCCCCCTATATCTCTTAATCGAACTATGATCCAAATGATCGACATACGCTAATTTCTTTTGAATCAATTCGACGGCATACCTATAGAACGTTTCTTGATAATCTGAAGCATACCGTATCTTCCCGTTCCAACTGAACCCTAACCAACTGATATCTTCCTTGATAGCGCGAACATATTTTTTTAAAGTTTTTTGATCCATAGGGTTAGTATTATCAATACGTAGATTACATTTGCCACGATAATCCTCAGCGATACCAAAATTTAAGCAGATTGATTTAGCATGACCAATATGAAGATATCCATTAGGATACGGTGGGAATCGAGTATGAACCACAACATCTCGATCTTTTCTAATTTCATCTCTTATGATGTTTCTTATAAAATTTTTTGAAGTCAAACTTCTCACCATCTTCTTGTAATCTCTCGTTTATTTCGGATCAAAACCGCAGTTGACATGTAATAGGGTTATCAATCTCGTTGTGAAACGTCTATTTTTTTGTTATCATATCCGTGAAAAAAGATCGGTTCGTTGACATCATGACATGTTAAACTTCAATAACCGATAATTTAGCAATCTCTTATTTTAAAAATGATCAGGCTACGTAGCTCAGTTGGTAGAGCACAGCATTCATAACGCTGAAGTCACAGGTTCAATTCCTGTCGTAGCCATGTTCGACCTCAATTGGTCTGCGGGAATGGCGGAATGGGAGACGCACTAGACTTAGGATCTAGCACCAGTTTGGTCTTGCGAGTTCGAGTCTCGCTTCCCGCAATGAATGGGGTATAGCCAAGAGGAAAGGCACCAGGTTTTGATCCTGGCATCCCTGGTTCGAATCCAGGTGCCCCAGAAAGGACCAATCTGACATGATTATTGAGGTTCCATATCTTACTTTACGATAAACTAACTTGCTGTTTTACTTTCCGATCGATATTTCATATACACCGCATGTTCAATAAGGATCGTTTGATTCTGTTTATCATAGATAGTTGAGATCGTCTTATCCAAGATCTTGGATCGTAAAATTTCTTATTTGGATTAAATTCTCCGAGAGGATTCCCAAGTTGACCCTTTAAGAACTGTTCATTTTCTCCATAGTAATTGAGTACTCCGAGCCAAGTTGCCCACTGAATATCTGTATCGATATTCACCTTAACCACTCCATAATCGATCACCTTTCGTATCATCTTCGCAGAACATCCTGATCCTCCATGAAAAACGAAATTGATTCGATCATTTTTAGCGCTTGAACCTATCTTTTTTTGAGAGATCTCTAATATTCTGGGATCGAGCTGTACATTTCCATCTCGATACACTCCGTGAACATTTCCTATTGAAGCAGCTATAATGAATTTGTTGCTTATCTTACTTAACTCTTCATAAGCATATAAAACATCTTCAGGACTAGTATATAAGGAACACTTTTTTAAATTTTGATCTACTTTAACACCATCTTCCTCACCGCCAGTACATCCTAGTTCAATTTCTATGGTCATTCCTATCTTGCTCATTCTTCGAAAATATTCTGAACATATCTGAACATTCTCTGATAACGATTCTGATGAAAGATCGATCATATGAGAGGAAAAAAATGGTTTTCCATATTTTTTATGATGTTTTTCACCGAATTCTAATAATTCATCGATCCATGGTAAATTTTCTTTTGAACAATGATCCGTATGAAGTATCACTGATGCGCCGTAATGTTTTGCCATCTGATGAACATGGTTCGCTCCAGATAAAGATCCCAATACAGCAGACCTATGACTATCTAATCTCAATCCCTTCCCAGATATGAATCTAGATCCTTCATAAGAAAACTGTATAATAATTGGAAGATTGAACCGAGCAGAACTTTCTAAAGTAGCATTTATTGAATCCGTTCCTATACAATTAATCGCAGGAATAGCAATCTTTTTTCTTTGACAAGTAGAAAAAACTCTCTGTACGTCGTTTCCAAGAATTACACCATGATTTAATTTATCGAATATTTCGGACATACAAGATTCTCCTATTGATGATGTGAAAAAAAATGATTTCTTCTAAACCTAGAAACTATAGGAATTTCTCTTCTCTCTATATATTTCAAAAAAGCTCCTCCCCCAGTGGAAACATAAGAAATTTTATCAAATGCATTGAACGTTGAAATAGCTGAGACAGTGTCCCCTCCTCCAGCTAAAGAAAAAGCTTGACTGTTTGCAATAGAATCGATCAATCTTCTGGTACCGTGGGAAAAGTTTTGAATTTCAAAAATCCCTAAAGGACCGCTCCAAATGATAGTTCTTGCTCGTTTAACCACCTTAGAGATATGGTCAACGGTACGATCCCCTAAATCAACAATATACTCGTCATCTTGAATAGATCGGATGGAATGGATCTGTTAAAACATGCTGCTGTTTCAGATATTTCGTTTGATACCTTCACATCTACCGGAAGAAATATCTTTGAGTTATTTAATATTCTCTTCGATTCTGAAACTAATTTTTTTTCTACCAGAGATTTTCCAACTTTGATTCCAGAAGCTTCGATTACAGTATTTGCTACCCCTCCACCTAACACTACTATATCTGCTATCTTAGATAGCTGTTCGATAACGGTCAACTTACTAGAAATCTTCGATCCACCTACTATCGCAACTGTTGGGGAGACAGGATCGCTTAAGATTTTCGATAAGTTATCTACCTCTTTAGAGAATAGAAAACCAGCGCAAGAGATAGGAGCGTATTCTGCAACCCCATACGAAGAAGATTCTTTTCTATGAGATACTCCAAAGGCATCCATCACGAAAATTTCACATAACTTCGCATATCTTTTAGAAAGGGACGGATCATTATTTCTTTCCCCTTTATTAAAACGAACGTTCTCGAACATACATATCTCACCACTTCTTGGTATAAAATCATCATCAAGATAATTGCGAATCAAATTCACTGGAACGCCTAGGGTGTCACCTAAGAATTGAGAAACTATCCTTAACGAAAATCGATCTTCATATTTTCCCTCAATGGGTCTTCCAAGATGGGACATCAACATTATGGTAGATCTCTCGGAGAGAGCATACTTAATGGTCGGCAAGGTAGAAATTATCCTATGGTTTGATATGATCTTTGAAGATCTTATCGGAACATTAAAATCACATCGAATAAGCACCTTCTTCATTCTTATATCAACAGATTTAATATGAATCATCTCATTTTTCTCTCAAAATATTAAACTTTCACGTTGTATTGAACTTTTTCACGTACTGTGTTGATCGGACATAAAAGCAGACAACCGACTCTAAAAGATCATTTTACACAATTAATTTCCATAGAAATTTACAGAACGGACTATCGCTTCTATGATAGAAGATATCCACCTATAAAATGATCAAAGATGATCTTCTAAGTTTCAAGATATTTTAGTAGTTATCTATTAATTTATAAAGATAATATGGAGTGTATCAAATAACCTTAATCCATTGAACTTTTATATAGAATCTAAGGAGATTTCATCAGAAATCGGTCCTTCGCATTCGTATTCGTTCATTATCGCTCATGTTGAACAATTTCTTGGCTTTTTTAACAATGTTAGAAACTGTCAACCCCATATTTTCGAACAGAATATCTCCAGAAGCAGAATACCCAAAAGAGTTAATCCCTATCACTATTCCGTTTCCCCCGATATATCTATACCAGAAATCTGTACTTCCCGCTTCTATAGCTATCTTATAATGAGTTGAATCGGAAGAAATAACTTTCTTTTGATAGGAAAATTTCTGTCTATCGAAAACATCAGAGGATGGCATCGATACTACTCTTACCGTATATCCTTCTTTAACTAAAATGTGATAAGACTCTACTGCTAACCTCACCTCCGATCCTGTAGCTATTAATATGAGTTCAGGAGAATCACTATTTTTTTTTAATATGTATCCTCCTTTTGAAATCTCCGCAATTTGTTCATTATCTCTACTTTCTTGAAAAAGAGTTTGTCTGGAAAATATTAAAGCGCTTGGACCATCTTTTCTTTCCACAGCTAATCTCCAAGATACTGCTGATTCTACTTGATCACAAGGTCTCCACACGCTGATATTCGGAGTAGTTCTTAAATGAGTTAACTGTTCTATCGGTTGATGAGTTGGACCATCTTCTCCAACACCGATGGAATCATGTGTATAGACAAATATGCTTCTGACTTTCATCAACGCAGCCATCCTCACTGCATTTCTAGCGTATTCTACAAAAGTTAAAAAAGTCGCTCCGTAAGGTATGAATCCACCATAGATAGAAATTCCATTTATGATTGCTGACATTCCAAATTCTCTAGCTCCATAGTGGATATAATTTCCAGAAAAATGATGATCAATTGACTTGGATGTGGTAGCTTTTGATAGGTTACTAGGAGTTAAATCGGCTGATCCGCCAAGAAGTTCAGGTAATACTTCGTAAAGTATTTCCAACGTATTCTTTGATGCTTGTCTTCCAGAAACATCTGAAGGATTTTTTTGAAGAAATTGAACGAAAGAATTCATCTTTTCCTTCCAACGTTCCGGAAGTTGTTTTTTCATCCTTCTAGTCAGTTCTCGAAAAAGTGTTGGAAACTTTTTTTGATAGGAAGAAAACATTTTGAACCATTTTTTTTGTATTTTTTTTCCTTTTTTTCTCGCACTAAAAGATCTGTATAAATCCTTCGGTATTTCAAATTCTTTATATTTCCAATTGAACCTTTTTCTCATTTCTACGATAGATTTTTTTCCGATAGGAGATCCATGAATCTTTTCTGATCCAGATTTAACAGGTGATCCATATCCGATAATTGTCTTACAAATTATCAAAGAGGGTCGATCACGTACACTCTTAGCTTCATTTATAGCTAGTTTTATCTTTGATACGTCATGTCCATCGATATCATCAATCACATGCCATTTGTAAGAAGAGAAACGAAGCGCCGTATCGTCAGTAAACCATGTCTCAATTTTTCCATCTATTGAAATTCCATTACTGTCGTAAAAAACAATCAATTTTCCTAGTTTCCAAGTTCCTGCCAAAGAACAAACTTCATGAGAAACACCCTCCATAACACATCCATCGCCTACAAAAACATAAGTATAATGATCGATGATTGGGTATTTCGGTTTATTAAATTTCTTTGATAGAATCTTTTCAGCAACAGCGAATCCGATGGCATTTGCGAGTCCTTGTCCTAAAGGTCCTGTAGTTGTTTCCACACCGACTGTGGATCCATATTCTGGATGTCCAGGAGTTTGAGATTGAAATTGACGAAACTTTTTTATTTCTTCGATAGATAGATCATATCCTGTCAAATGTAACAGACTATAAAGAAGCATAGATCCATGACCATTAGATAAAACAAACCTATCTCTATTAATCCAATTCGGATCAGATGGATTATGATTGAGATAATTTCCCCAAAGTACGGCGGCAATATCAGCCATTCCCATTGGTGTCCCGGGATGCCCTGAATTCGCTCTTTGTATGGCATCTACACATAAAAAACGTATAGCCTTAGCGAAAGTTCTATCGTTATTCATCTTCGATTTATGAACGTTCTGTTAATAGATTAATGAAGGGTAAAAATATGCTCAACATTGTACGACGCTTCTCGATACAATCTCGGTGCGGACGGGACTTGAACCCGTGACCTCCGGCGTGACAGGCCGATATTCTAACCACTGAACTACCGCACCAACTATAAATAAATCTTAAAACCTTAAAAATATCAATATGTAAACATATCTACCTTTGTCTCCACAAAGGTTTTCTTCCTATTTTTTTTTCGATAGAATCTAAAATGAGTTCATGAGAGCAATTCTCCTCTGAATTGGCATATAATACAAAACTTTTACCTATCCTTTTACTTTCCTCTTGAGATTTATCAAAACGATACTTTTTCTCTTTCATCTTGATTGAAAAATCGAAATGAATCTGTCCTCCTGTCATCAATTTATATACTTCTGCTAAGATCTTTGCATCGATAAGAGCTCCATGTGAACGTCTTATCGACCTATCTATATGATACCTATCGCATAAGGCATCCAAGCTGTTCTTTTTTCCTGGAAAAATTTTTCTAGCCATAGATAAACTATCTGTTATCTTACAAATCTCGCTGATCTTACAAAAATTGTATCCTATCTTTAAAAGCTCATAGTTAATGAAACCGACATCAAATGATGCATTATGAATAATCAGTTCCGTACCATCAATAAAATTAATAAAATCATCCACTATTTCAGAAAATAGTGGCTTATCTTTTAAAAAATCATCGCTGATTTTATGTATCTCGAATGCTTTTAAATCGACTGATCTCTGTGGATTAATATAGGTATGGAAAACATTTCCAGTCAACTCCCTATCTATCATTTCTACAGCGCCAATTTCGATGATATTATGTCCTTCATAAGGATAACCATAAGAATTCATACCGGTAGTTTCTGTATCAAGAAATATTTTTCTTTCAATCTTCGCATTCATTGAACATTTACGTCGTGAACATATTTTCAAACAAATTAATGAATTCAAAATCTTCGAAAAGAGAAGTTCAAATTTTTTCTGATGGTTCTTGTATTAAAAATCCTGGGCCAGGGGGATACGGGACGATACTTAGGTATTATAAGTACGAAAAGATATTAAGTAAAGGATATTTTCTTACAACCAACAACAGAATGGAACTGATTGGAGTGATCATTGGTTTAGAATTGCTCAGATACCCTTGTAACGTTATTGTGACTACAGATAGCAACTATGTGTGTCAAGGAGGGACTAAGTGGATATATCTTTGGAAAAAAAAAAATTGGAAACGTAGCAATGGATTACCCGTTTCGAACATTGATTTATGGAAAAGGATGGATACAATTGTTAAGAAGCATAAAATTAAATGGAACTTAATTAAAGGTCACTCTGGACATTTAGAAAATACATTCTGTGATAAGTTGGCGAAAAGAGCTGCAAACAATCCTTCTCAAGAGGATCGAGAATACTTAGAAATATGCCTCAATAAAGAACAGATTTAAAAGTTTAATCTACGATATTTCTACAAGATTCGGAGGTATATCAAAAATTTTTTTCAAAACAGATATATATTTTATAGATCATTTAGGTTCTTTTCGTAACAGATAACAGCAACTTCAATACGCCTCCATCGTCAAAATTACGAGCATGAGATTATTTTTTATTCGATCTTTTGAAGATAACTATATTTGGATATTAGAAAACAAAAAAACGTGTGTGATCGTCGATCCAGGACAATCTGAAAAAGTTTGTCATTTCCTACATAAAAGAAAATTTCTTCCGATCGCGCAATCCTTATCACACATCATCATGATGATCATGTTTCTGGAGTATCACAGATAAAAGAAGAATACCCAAATATCGAAGTATTCGCACCGGAAGAAGTTCGGTCGAAAGAGATAACGTATATCATAAAGAAAGAGCGAAACCGCATTGATCTTCCATATTTCTCTTTCAATACATTTCATGTGCCTGGACATACTTCTGGACATCTTCTTTATTATGAAAAACCCTATCTGTTTTGTGGAGATACATTGTTTTCTGGAGGATGTGGAAAGATTTTTGAGGGAACTACACAGCAGATGTTTCGATCGATCCTCCTCATTAAATCTTTTCCACAGAACACATTAATCTGTTGCGCACATGAGTATACGGTTAAAAATTTAAAATTTGCGAAATTGTTACTACCGAACGATAATCATATCAAAAGATATCTCGATCATTCTCAAAAAAGAGTTTCAAAATTTTTACCAACAGTTCCTTCAACTTTAGAAGTTGAAAAAAAAATCAATATCTTTTTGCGATGTGGCGATGAAAATATAAGAAGATCATTGAAAAAAGTTGGTATCGAATGGAGAGGAATAGATTCCTTAAAGACAGGAGAACATGAAACTTTTTCTATACTTAGAAAAATGAGGGATCGTTTTTAGATAGATTAAACTGACTGTGACATATTAATTCATTAGAATGCTTAAAAAATATACATAAGATCTTTCAAAATGAAAATTTTTTGGAAAACACACTAAAACAATTAACTTGTATATTCTTTGAAATCTTTCTTGAGAATACGATCACATTCTACGTTTATCGTATCAATCTACAAAATCTTGCTAATGTAAGGAACTTCTTCATCTATAAGACATTTTTAACCAAAATATCTCGATTAAAAAGATCAATTTGAGAAACGATCAACTAAACTTCACCAAATTTTCTCTGGACCAAATCGGAATTTTCCATTTAATTCTTCTTCAATACGAAGAATTCTATTATATTTTGAAACGCGTTCAGAACGACTTACTGATCCCGACTTAATCTGTCCGGAAACAGTTCCTACTGCAAGATCAGCAATCGTAGTATCTTCTGTTTCGCCAGATCTATGCGAAATGATTGTCGAATATCCGAACTTCTGAGCAGTTCTAATGACATCCATAGTTTCGCTCACTGTTCCTATTTGATTCAATTTGATCAAAATAGAATTTGCGATCTTTTTGCTAACGTAATGTCGGAATATTTTTTCGTTAGTTACGAATAGATCATCTCCCACTAGTTGAACATTGTCTCCTAATACTTCAGTTTGATAGATAAATCCATCTTCATCTGATTCATGTAAACCGTCCTCAATTGATTTGATCTGATACTTTGAAGACATATTCCGCAACCTCTCTGTCCATTCTATGGAAGTAAAAGATTCCTGATCTCCTTTCAAGTTATATTTCTTGTTTTTAATATCATAGAATTCTGAAGCGGCACAATCTATTGCAAGCACAACATCTTTTCCCAATGAATATCCGGATAACTCGATGGATTCTGTTAATATAGATAAAGCTGATTCATTTGAAGGTAAGTTTGGAGAATATCCTCCCTCATCTCCTACATTGCTATTTAATCCATATTTTTTTAGAACTTTTTTAAGAGTGTGGAATATTTCTACGCTAACTTGGATAGATTCCCTGAAACTCTTTGCTCCAATAGGTTGAATCATAAATTCCTGAATATCGATGTTATTATCAGCATGTTTCCCACCGTTTAAAATATTCACCATAGGTAACGGTATCGAAAATTTTTCAGAATTTCCGAACAGTTCTGATATATATCGATATAATGGAGTCTTTTTTTCTGAAGCTGCTGCTTTCATAGATGCCAAAGAGACGGCTAAAATAGAATTAGCTCCCAATCTTGATTTATTCTCAGTCCCATCCAATTGGATCATAGTATGATCTATTTGATGTTGATCCAAAACACTTAATCCCTTTAAAGAATCAAATATATCATGGTTTATATTATGTACAGCTCGTAGAACTCCCATTCCAAAAAACCTTTTTTCATCTAAATCTCTTAATTCTAAAGCTTCCTTACTTCCTACAGAAGAACCAGAAGGAACGGAAGCTATCCCATAAGAATTCTTTGTATGCACTTCTGCTTCTACTGTTGGATTTCCTCTTGAATCTATAATCTCTCTTCCAAATATTCTAATAATTTTAGTCATATTTTATATATTCTACGTTATTTTTGAACGTCGTATGTTACCATCTTTCTTAAAATTCTTTGCCGCCTGTATAAAACTGGAAAAGAGAGGATGACCATCTCTTGGGTTCGAAGTGAACTCTGGGTGGAATTGACAAGCTATAAACCATGGATGATGAGGATCCTCGATAACTTCTACAGAAGTTTTATCTTCGGATAAACCAGAAATATACAATCCAGCTTTCTCTATTCTTTCAAGGAAGAAATTATTTACTTCATAACGGTGCCTGTGTCTTTCAAAAATGATGCTCTTTTTATATATCGAGTGTACCTTACTATTTTTAATTAATCGACATCTTTGACCTCCTATTCTCATGTATTTCAATCTTCTATAATAGCTTCTTGCACCTTGGATATCATCGGAATGGTCTTTTACACTACTTCTTCTTTCTGAAATCGATATAATGACGGGATATCGACAACTTGAAGAGAACTCTTCAGAGTTAGCTCCATGCATTTTCGCAACGTTCCTAGCATATTCTATGAAAGCTACTTGCATTCCAAGACAAATTCCTAAATAAGGAACTTTATTTTCTCTAGCGTAGCGTACCGTTAAGATCTTTCCTTCTATACCTCTTTCACCAAACCCCCCGGGTATTAAGATAGCATCTAATTTTTTCAATATGTTCAAATCTTTCGAGTACTCAATTTTTTCAGAATTGATCATTTTGATAATCACTTCTACACGGTTCTTAAATCCTCCGTGTTTAAGAGCTTCTATTACGGACTTGTAAGAATCTGGAAGATTAACATATTTTCCAACCATGCCTACCGTAACATAACCAATTCTTTTAGATTGATTTTGTAAAAGTTTTTTCCATTCTGATAAATCAGCTGAAGGGTAATCCATCACAAATCTTTTGCAGATATAATCATCTAGTTTTTGAAGATGTAATAGAATTGGTATTCTATAAATGGAATCTACATCTTTTAAAGAAATAATTGCTTTTTTTGGGATATTACAGATGAGAGTAATTTTTAATTTTTCCCTCATGGGGATCGTTTTTTTGGACCTACAAACTAGTACATCTGGTTGAATACCGATCGAAAGAAGTGATTTTATCGAATGTTGTGTAGGTTTAGTTTTTATTTCTCCCGTGGAATCAAGGTACGGAACTAACGTGAGATGTAAGAACATTGTATGTTGACGACCAATGTCGATTGATAACTGTCGTATCGCTTCTAAAAATGGTAGAGATTCAATATCTCCAACCGTTCCACCTATTTCTACTAGAACTAAATCATATCCTATCCCACCTTTTAAGATCTTCCTTTTTATTTCGTCCGTAATATGTGGAATTACTTGAACTGTTTGACCTAAATATTCTCCTGATCTTTCTTTTTTAATAACTTCAGAATATATTAAACCTGTGGTAAAGTTGTTGTTTTTTGTCATTTTAGTCCTTATAAATCTTTCATAATGTCCTAAATCTAGATCGGTTTCCGCACCATCTTCTGTTACGAATACTTCTCCGTGTTGCATTGGACTCATCGTTCCTGAATTAACATTGATGTACGGATCTAGTTTTATTATAGTAATTTTAATTCTTCTTGATTCAAGAACAGCAGCTAAAGAAGCTGTAAATATTCCTTTCCCTAAAGAAGAAACTACTCCACCTGTGACAAAGATGTATCTTGTTTTCATGATCATTTCATTAAAACATAGAAAAACACTAAACTGACAAAAATTTACTATTTTTGTTCTTTATAGTGATCAACCACAAAAACCTGAAGATTTTTGTAAGTTGTTCTTACAGAACTAATCTATTGTATGATAAAAATTTCAAAAAGAAATAGTTGTTAGATGTAATTAAGTATTATAGTCTCTCCGAACAAACATGATACGTAAAATTTATTAACGTAATAAGATGAAAGCTAATAAAGTATGAAAATTAAAAATCTTTATCCTTCTATGAAATTTATTATGAAAGATAAGATTTTTTTAAGATTTTATAAAAAGGTGTGAAAATTATATTCCTTAATTATGAATGAATTTTTTTAGATTGTCAATGCAATAGAAATCAAAAATGACTATTTATCAAATGGGATCAACGCATCGAAAGATTTTTGATTTTTGCAAGATTGCTATGATCTCTCAAAATAATCTGAAAAATAGATCTATACATCATATTCAGCATGTTACAATAATCTTAACATACAAAATGTTTGCAAGAATATGAATTATCTGTTAGAAATGTAGAACACATTGAACATAAATTGTGTCACAAAGAAAACTATCTTTATCGTCAGCGTTCACAGTAATGGTTCAAGATATTTAATGAAAATTAAGAATCATCTTTTTTTAGTCAATTATTCGTTTTACTAATATTAAACGTTAATCGTGATTTGGATTAAATGATCCAATATATTTCATTTAAAACTAAATAAGATTTTTTAATTTATGTTGGTTCAAAAATTCTCTATTGTCTAACAATAACTTATAGACTTTGGAATATTGAAAGTTTTTAAGAAAAACATTTCAATCAAACTAATCGTCACGTAAATGAATACACCGAGAATAGCCGTAGTATGCGCAATGCAAGAAGAAATATCTTGTTTAAAAAGATATGTCCAAAAAAAATTACTGTTTCTATCGGATAGAATACAATTTTTTTATGGAAAAATAAAAAAATCTTCTTTTCTTTTACTAAAGTCTGGAATCGGAAAGGTTTCTTCCTCAGTAGGAACAACTATCTTGATCAATAAATTTTCTCCAGATGCGATTATAAACTTTGGAATGATAGGAGGTCTTAAAAATCGATCGAAAATAGGAGATATAATCATATCTTCAAAAAATTGTTACTACGATTTCGATCTGAGTTGTTTTGGATACAAATATGGACAAGTTCCCGGATTCCCAAGATTTTTTTATTCAGAAGAAAAGTTGATACAAAAAGCAGAAATATCTGCAAGAAATTTGAAATTAAGCTACCTAGTTGGAACGACTTGTAGTGGAGATCGATTCATTTATGGTAGAAAAAACTTAAAATCTTTTTGTGATCTTTTCCCTAACGTAATCGGAATAGATATGGAAGGAACGGCAATATCTCAAGTATGTCATTTATTTAAGGTGCCATTTATTATAGTTCGATCTGTTTCAGATATAGTTGAAGCATCGAATACAAGAGAAGAAGTACATAGGAAGAAGAAAAATTTAATGGATACTGTGGACCAATTAAATACCATGATAATCAACTTATTAGAAGTTATTCTAAGTTAGTTTTTATTAAAGATTTTTCTACATACCGAAAGAAGATCCACACTGACAAGTCGTGCTAACATTTGGATTATTGATCATAAATTGAGATTTTTCTAACGTATCTATAAAATCAATCGTACTACCAACTAAATATTGAAAACTAATCGGATCAATCGCAATCTTGATCCCTTTCTTCTTTATGAGAATATCATCTATATTTTTGTTTTTATCGATAAAAAACTTATACTTCAATCCTTTGCAACCTCCACCTACAACATTAATCCTAAAACGTAGCCTGGACTTATTCGGATATTTGATGTAACTTCTAATCTCTTTAACGGCTTTTTTCGTAATCCGTAAAGAATAATTTAAAGATTTTTTATGCATAAAAGATTAAATATTCCGCTAAATAATTTATAAATACCTATGGTTTGATGTAACTTCGCTATATGAACAACATATTTCATAAAATATAAAGTTTTGCACTTAGTTCATAATAAGTTTTAGATAAGTAAATTCTATATTTTTTACTTGATAAGTTTACGATTCAATCCTCAATTTCTTAAAAAATTACTTCTTATAAACCACCTAGAACGTTATCTGAACGTATCGATGGGTTCTCCATATTTTATGGATCTAATATTCGATCCAATAAAATTAAATACTTAATGGTAATATTTTTGTAAATCTTTCAAGAAGACGATTGCTGACTTCTCTCAATTAATTGCTTATTCTATAAGTTCTTTAATTGTGAGATCAAATAATTAAAAACGATAAGATTATAGCATATATTGGATTTTAATCATAATAAAATAACGGATCGATATAATTTTTTAAATAACGTACAAAAGATTCTAAAGAACCCTCATAAACTCACAATGAATCACAATAAGTATCAACAGTAATCTCTATGAAGAACATATATCCCTATCTTTATCGAAGATAAAATTATATAATTCGGTCAACAATATGTCATAAAACACCTCTAACATTGATAGACTTTAACATTCAAGATTTGATATGATCAAACTTGATACATTAAGAATGCTAACCTAATTTTTTAAAAAATTCTATATTATTTGTACTTTTATTAAAGTGAGAACAAAAATTATAGAATCTTCTATTTTTCTATTATGGATTTTACGAGAATTTATCTATTTAGAATTTTTCGAATTAGCTTAATAATTTTAAAATCTTAAACGGATTTTATCGAAATAGTGTGGTTTACCTTAACTTCCTAAAATCGATCAGTACTGAAGAAGAATTAGATTAAACGTTTCAAAGGTAAAGAAAGGCGAGTTTAGTATTATTCAGAGAGTTTGTTCATTTTCTTAAAGACTATTAAAGTGTTAGAAGAGATTATATATGGACGAGAAAAAACTAAATCATTTTCAAAAAATTTTAGAAGATTGGAAAAAAAAATTGAACAGAAAAAGGGATTTAAAATCTATTTCAATACAGAGCATATCTGAAAACTTCCCGGATCCAATCGATAGAGCGGTGCAAGAAGAAGAATTCAATTTTGAGTTAAGAAACAGAGATCGAGAAAGAAGATTGATAGAAAAAATAGATCATACTTTATATAAGATTCAGCTTAAAAAATTCGGTTATTGTATTAGTTGTAAAGTCGAAATAGACTTAAGAAGACTAGAAGCTAATCCAATAGCGGATCTCTGTATAGAATGTAAAACTGTAGATGAAATTAAGAAGAAACAAATTAAAAACAGCTGAAAAATACGATTTAAATGGTCTTTACTATTATATCGAAACAATCGTTCTAAAATATTTTTTTAATAGAACCGGTTACTCGAAATATTGATATACAAATTGCGAACTTTTTCTTGAAAAAATGACAGATTCTAATAAACTCAAGTAAAAATTATTCAATTTATATTCGAAAAATTAATTCTTATGAAAAAGTTCCATGAAACCTATATTTCTATAGGAAGTAATTTGAACAATCCAGTATTACAAGCAAATCGATCGATATTTTCTTTGAGAAAATTGCCGAACACTAAAATAACTTCGATTTCCTCCTATTATAGGACTTTACCCATTGGAAATTTGAAACAACCATACTATTTAAATGCCATTGTCGTATTAAAAACGCAATTAACTCCAGAAAATCTACTAAGATATATTCAAAGAATTGAATCTAATCAAGGTAGGATCCGAAAACAAGAAAGATGGTGTTCAAGAGCAATAGATCTCGATATTTTACTATATGGAAACTTGATAGTTCGTAAAAAAAACTTGATCATACCACATGCAGAATTAAAGAATAGATATTTCTTATTACGTATGATATACGAAGAGAACCCTGATCTAAAATTTCCAGATGGAGAATCCGTATTAGAGATAATAAAAAAATGCAAGAAATCATCCATTTCTTTTTGGAAGGATGAAATATGTTAAATTCGATGAATTTTAATTCTTTAAGTATTTTCCTTTTTTTAGAATATACCATGTAGCATAATATAAAATCAAAATAAATATCAACAGTATCGTCAATGTCATGTTCAACGTCAAATCTCCTCCTATTCCAAGGAAACCATATCTTAAACCACTGATCATATACACGACTGGATTCATCTTAGAAATAGTTTTCCAAAAGTTATTTGGAAGAAGAGACAACGAATAAAATACTCCTCCTAAGTAAGTTAACGGAGTTAAAATAAACGTTGGAACGATACTGATATCATCAAATGTTTTAGCAAAAATAGCATTAACCATTCCAGCAAGTGAGAATAGAGCAGAGGTCATAAATATCGTAACAAGAGTGACAATCCAAGAATATATTTCTAGCGGAAAGAATACAACAGAAGATAGAATAATTAGAAATGCGACCAACATACCCCTAGAAATTCCTCCTCCGATAAATCCAATAATCAATACGTTTGTCGAAACTGGAGAGACCAACAGTTCTTCAATGCTTTTCTGAAATTTAGCTCCAAAAAAAGATGAACATACATTAGAATAAGAATTTGTAATCACAGATGTCATAATTAGTCCTGGAAAAATGAACCTTATATAACTCACTCCATCCATATCTCCAACTATTCTTCCTATTATATTACCAAATATAATGAAATAAAGTGCGGTTGTAATGACTGGAGGAAGAAGGGTCTGAACCCAAATTCTAGAAAATCTAGTAATCTCTTTGATCCATATTGTTTTTATAACAATCCAGTAAAAAGTCATTTTTTCCTCAACAATACAGAGTTATCTTGTTTTTCCATCAGGTTAACGAACAACTTTTCCAACCTATTGACTTTATTTCTCATACTATTCACTCTAATACCTTGGTCAGAAAATTGTTTAAACAGATCGTATAAACCCTGACCTTTAGAGACGCTAACCTCCAACGTAAATCGATCAATCAATCTGAAAGAATAATTTGTCAAAACGGGATGTATACTATTATAGTCAAGATCGAAGATAAAAGTTTCAGATTCTAATTGATCTAATAGTTTACGAACACTAGTATTTTCGATAAGTTTACCTTTCTGAATAATTCCAATATTCTTACAAAGCATCTCAGCCTCTTCTAAATAATGTGTGGTCAATATAATAGTTATTCCTTCAGAATTCAGAGATTTTAGAAAGTTCCAAGTAGATCTTCTTAGCTCAATATCAACTCCAGCTGTCGGTTCATCTAATATCAGCAACTTTGGTTTATGCATTAACGCTCTAGCTATCATTAATCTTCTTTTCATGCCTCCTGACAAATCTTTTGCAAGACTATTCCTTTTATCCCATAAGTACAATCGGGATAAATTTTCTTCTGCCCTCATATAAGCTAAATCTCTAGAAACTCCGTGATATCCAGCTTGATTTATTAGGATTTGTAAAACTATCTCGAAAGGGTTGAAATTGAATTCTTGAGGAACCAATCCAAATTGACGTTTTACATTCATCTCATCCTCATCTAAATCATAATCGAATACTTTAACTTTCCCACTATCTTTGTTAATCAAGGAACTAATAATTCCAATTACAGTAGATTTTCCAGCACCATTTGGACCTAGCAGAGCATAAAAATCTCCAATTTTAACTTTTAAATCTATTCCATCTAATGCGATAATTTTCTTATAATATTCTTTTTTCAATTGATAAATCTCTAAAGCATACTGCATGAAAATCTAACCTTATTTTTGAAGATATATTGAATGAAAACTAAAAATGTAACAAATGTGAAACGTGCTTAAAGTATCGCTTAATCATCTACAGACACCTATAACCGACGAATACAACTGATTTATCAAGAGAATAATTGAATTGATCCACGAAAGATCTTCACCTTTTTGATCGTAAAACTTAAAACTAGCTTTGTTAAGTTAATAAACATATCCTATATAAGGTAAATGACGATATCTTTGAGCATAATCGATCCCATATCCGACAACAAAATGATCTTTAATGGAATAACCAATCCATTCTATAGATATTTCTGCCTCCCTTTTAGACGGTTTATTTAATAAAGTACATATATTAATTGATTTTGGATCTCTAGACTGTAAAACATCTAAGACTTTTTTTAAAGTATTTCCAGAATCTACGACATCTTCTACAATGACTACGTTCTTTCTTCTAACATCTTTATCTAGATCTTTGACAATTTTTACATCTTTATAAGACTGCATACTATTGCGATAACTAGAAACTACCATAAAATCAATTTCATGTGGAATACCAATTTTTCTACATAAATCTGCAATAAATATAAAAGCACCCTTTAAAATACCGATTAGTATCAGATCCTCTTTTTTTGATCGATAGTAGTTCTCTATTTTTTCAGCGATTTCATCTATACGTTTTTTAACATTATTTTCAGAAATCATAACATGTACAGTCTTTTCATGTTTTGGATATTTCATCATAAAAGTCTACTTTGTATAAATTTTTAAATGTAGAATAACACTCTTATATTGTATAGAATATCTTTTTCATAAAAAATTCTTGTTTTAAAAATTTTGCCAATAAAATAAATAGATTTATCCTGTTTTTAGATCACACTCTTGATCATATCATTATTCATCTAAACAATAATGTATTCAATTTATTCTAAACGATTTTCACGTAGAACGGTCATGATCAATTACTTAATTTAATATGAATTTTTATAGAACGATCAAAAAAAAATAAGCTTTAATAACGTTATCTGATCAAAACATTTACGTACTTGTTAAGAAAATAGAATTTCAAATTTTAAAGAGATGGATAGGATAATTAATATGGACAAGATAACTAAACTTTTACAAAATAAATCGAAGAATATTAAATAATTATGAAGATATTTCTTCGATCAAAAAGAATGTTTTCTGTAAACATAATAAATTCAAATGGTTAATTGTAGATATCAGATATGATCAATAAATCTCTTTATTCACTTAGTTGGCCAATTTTTATTGACATGTTTTTACATTTTTCAATGTTATTGATCAATACTTACATGGTCGGATATCTATCTACTTCTTATCTAGCTTCTATGAGCGTAGGAAATCAGATATTTGATTTTTTCATTACCGTATTTAATTTCATAAGTGTCGGATGTAGCGTAGTTATTTCTCAGTATATTGGTGCAGGAAAGAAAAAAAAATCTATTCAGGCAATTCATATAGCAATTTCTTTCAACTTTCTATTAGGCTGTATAAGTTCAGGAGTCATATTATTTTTTGGAAATGTATTGCTAAACTTAATGAATACTCCTATTCATCTATTCAATCAAAGTATTTTATATCTTGAAAAGATTGGGTTATGTCTAATTCTTGAATCGATCTCAATCATCACCTCTGCTTGTCTTCGTATATATGGAAGATCACAATCTGCCATGATTGTTACTTTGATCTCTAATTTAATCATTGTTGTTGGAAATTTAATATTTTTATTTGGATATTTTGGAATCGACAATCAAGGATTGATAGGAATTTCATATTCCACCTTAATTGGAAGAACAATTTCTTTATTTGCTTTACTTTTCTTATTATTTAATAACTCAAAAATCAGGTTTGTTCCTCATCTTTTCTTTAATTGGTCAAAAGAGATCTTGAATAAGATGCTTCAAATTGGATTACCTTCAGCCGGTGAAAATTTAGTATGGACTATACATTATATGATTATATGTTCTTTTATCGGAACGATGGGAGAGAAATCTATGGCAGCTCAAACTTTATACTTCCAATTATCTCTTTTTATCATGTTATTCGGTCTTTCTATAAGTATTGGAAATGAAATTATCGTAGGTCATTTGATCGGCTCTAAAAAATTTGAAAAAGCTTACCTAACCGGATTAAAAAGTTTGAGAACAGGTTTTATAGTGACCATTTTAGTAGTCTTTTTATTTTGGACATTTAAGACAGCAATACTAAAACTAATTATTCAAGATGAAGAAATTATTAAACTTTTGGTTCCTCTATTTCTGTTATCTATTTTTTTAGAACCTGGAAGGACTTTAAATATCGTTATGGTAAATTCCTTAAGGGCGACAGGAGATGTCAATTTTCCTTTTTTTGTCGCAATATTTTCGATGTGTGGAATCGCCATACCGTTATGTTATTTTCTTGGGATAGTTATAAAAATGGGATTATTCGGAATATGGATCGGATTTCTTTTCGATGAATGGATTAGAGGAGTTATAAATTCTTTTCGATGGAAATCAAAAAAATGGAGTACAAAAAGGTTAGATCTATAACAAGCTGTTAAATTTATTAAAACGATCTTAAAAAGATAATTTGTTATTAAAGATGCATTTAATTTTAAGGAACAACACTGAAATGTCGTATCTGTTATGATTTAACAATCAACTTTTTCCTCTTGATATTCGACTACCATTATACAAAAATGACTCTTGTCAGTTCTTAATAGAATAATATTTCTGCTGTTAGAATGTTATAATTCTTTCTAGAAGATTATAAAATTTAAAGATATCATGAGATTTTTATCTAAAAAGTTTTGTATGTTTTTATTCATTGAACTATAAAACATTAAAACATGTATACATGATAAATTTGAATTAATATCATTAAAAACATTGTATGGTTATGATGATAATTTTTAGATAAAATTTATGAAAAAGATTTTTCAATCTCCAATCATTACTTCTATATTAGACACTGATGCGTATAAATTACATATGCAGCAAGCGGTTTTTCATTATTATAAAAAAGTTTTTGTAGTGGCAGAACTACAATATCGTAACCAAGAAATATTAAAAAAGTATATTTATGCCATACGATATCAAATCAATCTGATGAAAAATATTCATTTGACTCAAGAAGAATATTTTTATCTAAATAATTTCTCTTATTTTAAAAAAGATTATTTAAATTGGTTAAGAAATTTTCGTTTTGACCCTAATCAAGTTGCAATATATAGCAGTTCTAACAATAGTCTTCGAATTAGAATTAGTGGATACTGGTGTAAAGTTATCTTGTGGGAAGTTCCGTTACTATCGATGGTTAGCGAACTTGTGCATAAAGATAGGTATCCAAAGAAAAAAAATGAGAAGAAAGCCATCCAACAACTGTATTTAGAAATAGAAGGACTACTTGACGTTGCTAAAAAACAAGGTATAAATTTAAAATACTTTAAAATAGTTGATTTTGGTACTCGTCGTCGTTTCTCAAGATCAATTCATTACAGAGTTGTACGGGAACTAAAGAAAAATTTTCCTTATTTCGTTGGGACCAGCAATTATCACCTTGCTAAAAAGCTTCATGTTCTCCCATTTGGAACGCAATCTCATGAATGGTTTCAAGCTCACCAACAAATATCTCATGAACTGTTATATAGTCAAAAAGAAGCGCTAAAGATATGGTTAAATGAATATCCGAAAGAACTCGGTATTGCAATAACAGATTGTATCACAATGAACTCTTTTCTGAAGGATTTTGATTTATCTTTAGCAAAAAGATATGCTGGATTACGACATGATTCGGGAGATCCGGTAGAGTGGGCTAAAAAAGCAATAGAGCATTATGATCATCTTAAAATCAATACGAATGAAAAAACTTTAGTTTTTTCTGATAATCTTGATCTACAACAAGCTCTACACTTATATAAAATTTTTTATAAAAAGATAAATTTGGTTTTTGGAATTGGTACGAAATTAACTTGCAACATTCCGGGAGTAAATCCTTTAAATATTGTTATCAAGTTAACGGAATGTAATGGAAAACCAGTGGCTAAAATATCTGACAGTCCAAAGAAAACGATTTGTAAAGATCCTAACTTCATTAAACAGTTGGTCCGTGCTTTTAATCTATTTTAGATGACAAATGATAGATAATCTTCTTTTTATCGAACATTTTCAAATATTTTTATTTGTTTTTATAAAAATTTTAAATCCGATTTCCAAGAGAGGAATAAATGACCTTAGTATCAATAGCTGATATATTTGACAGAAAAGTACATTTAGGAGAAGAAATTAAGGTTCAGGGGTGGGTCAAATCTAGAAGGGACTACAAAGGGTTTTCTTTTATAGATATGTATGACGGATCTTGTTTAAATTTTTTACAAATTATCGTTAGAAGAGAACTTGTTCAAAATTATCAAACTGAAATTTTGTCAATTACTACTGGATTTTCATTAGAAGTGACTGGAGTTCTTTCTCCATCGATTGGGAAAGATCAAAAATTTGAATTACTCAGCACTGATGTAAAAATAATAGGAAAGATAAAGAACCCAGAAAGTTATCCGATATCCATCAAAAAACATAGCGTCGAATATCTTAGAGAAGTTGCCCATCTTCGTCCGAGAACTAATATTATAGGTTCTGTTTCAAGGATAAGAAGCGATTTAATATATTTTATTCATTCTTTTCTCCGAAAAGAAGGATATTTTTTAGTATCTACCCCCATTATTACAACTGTTGATACGGAAAAATCGAGTAAGATGTTCTTCGTATCTTCCATAGATTTAGATGAATTGCTAGCAAAAGGATCTGAAGAGATAGATTTCGATAAAGATTTTTTCGGAATAAAAACTTTTCTAACAGTTTCTGGTCAATTAAATTTAGAAGCTTATGCATGTTCTCTCAGAAAGGTTTATTCTTTTGGTCCAACTTTTCGCGCAGAACCTTCAACTACTATGAAACATTTAGCTGAATTTTGGATGTTAGAAGTAGAAGCATCTTTTTTAAATCTTTCTGAACTAATTGAGTTTTCTGAAAAGATGCTCAAATATCTTTTTCGAAAGATTGCAGATTATAGGAAACAAGATTTGCTCTTTCTCTCCAAAAAAACCGGAACCAACATACTGAAGAGGTTAGATCAATTTATTCAATCTGATGTGATTCAAGTAGAGTATTACGATGTAATAAAAATTTTAAACAAAAAACGTTTTAACGTAAAATCTTTGGAGAAAGATATCTCATCAGAACAAGAAAGGTATTTGACTGAGAGATATTTTAAGAATTCGATAGTGATTAAAAATCATCCAAAAAGTATTAAACCTTTCTATATGAAAATAAATAAAGATCAAAAAACAGTTGCTTCAATGGACCTCTTGTTACCAAAACTTGGAGAAATTGTTGGAGGATCGCAAAGAGAAGAAAATTTCTCCATAATACATCAAAATATGATTGAGAAAGGAATTAATGTAAAAAATTATGAATGGTACTTAGATCTTCGTCGTTATGGAACTGTTCCTCATTCTGGATTTGGGTTAGGTTTTGAAAGATTGGTTTCTTACATTACTGGAATGAAAAATGTTCGAGATGTTATTCCATTTCCTAGAACTATGCGTAATGCTAGGTTTTAAAATTAAAAATTTTTACAATTCTCTAAAGTTCAATAAACATAAGATGTATCTTTAATATTCTACGTATTTTACTTTATAACGTTTAATATAATTTCATTCAAATTTTTTAAAATACTATGAAAGAAATGACGGTGCATTCATAAAATTCATAATATTTTGTTTTATAATGTTATCCTTATACAAATAGAGTCAAACAAGATGATAAAAAGAAATATTTTTATTTTATTTATGATGATAAAAATATTAATTAGTACGGTTTACGCATTGGAGATTAAAGGAAAAAATAAAGAAAAAATAGAGTTTTCTGGAAGCTTTAGAATACAAAATGATTTTAACTCCTTCGGAAATGCTATTTTTAATAAACATAACGAGATCATCAATCAGACAAATTTGAATATTATAGGAGAAAAGGAGATATTTCGAGGGATCACTGGTTTTGGAAACTTTGAGATGGAGAACTCATTTAATCATTCTAAATATGAAAGTTATAGCAAAAGCAACTTAACATGCATCGGATTAGATCTTATGAATCTTGGTAAGATAGAATATGGAAAAAGTTATATCATATTGTACGATGTTAAAAAATGGACTAATCCCATTAAAGATCGAATAGCAGAAGAGATAAAGTATCCTTTTCAGGGAATAGAGAATTTACAAAGCAATCTTCTGACATATAAAAAAAATTTCGGTAATAGGGATGAGTTAGGACTATCTTTCCAGTATTGTGGAAAAAGATGGGAGGCAACAGATAACGCATACGATTCAGGATTCGGTTTTTCAGCTAACTACGACGTTTTATACGGACTAAAAGTAGGTTTGTCACATTTGGACATCGGAAAGTTTAGATTTTCTGGAACAGATAACAGGGCAATAATTTTTCAAGATATGAGCTTTTGGAACGCTGGCATGAAATACAAAGATAAGGGTAGTAATTTTTACATTTCCGCGGTTTACGAAGATATGCAAACAACAGATAAGATTCACCAACGTCAAAAGGAAAATAGCAGAAAGGTGAGTGATACGAAAAGTTTTAATTTCATCATGCAGTGTATATCTCAAAAAATAAGTTTGAAACCATTCTTAGGTTTTTCTAAAATATATAGAACACATTTTCTTGATAATTTTCGAAAAAATCTTACAAAAGACTGTATTTACCTCGGAATATCTTATCAATTCGATAAAAATCTAACAGCAAACTTCAATTATCAGATGAATATCACTGATTTTCAAATGAAAGAAAAAGTTCCAAGTAATGCTACGTTCGGAATAGAATACAGATTTTAAAATGACGTCATCCGATATCTGATTTTCATAAAAATCAACTTAAAAATTGGGCTCAGCTTAGAGATCTTTCGTTGAGATACGGTGTCTTTCGATTATAACTTCGATGACCTTCTGTTATATAAGGGATACGGTAGAGAGATTAGACAACCATAATCTCGATCATCCTTATTTTAAATTAGTCACAACCTTATCCAAAAAAAAATTGATATATGACCTTAAAGATTTTTAGAAACGCATGACTTCTTGAAGGGATTAAGCTTTCTCTTCCAAAAGAACCTATATTTGCTGCTATACGGAACAAAAAATTAAGTTGAAGATATTTCAATTTTTTACACGGATCGTTATGAGAGAACTCACTATAACGTTTCTATCGTGATGTGTTCCTTTCCTGAAGAAGATCAATCTTTCTCTTCTGGATGTCTAGAAATCTTTACAACATCATCTCCCGTAAAGATCAATATGTTTTCCCTGATAGGAAACTTCATGTTATCCTTCTTACAGAAAAGTTCAGACCTATTTCTGCTGTAGATCAGTTTTCCAGTACATATTGGGCAAGCAATAATCTTAAATAAAAAGTCGTCCATTCTTTATATAAAAAACATTAAAAGTTTCTTATCAATTAAGGATATCTCATGTTGTAAGACTGTGAAAACTCCTCGATAAGAAGAATCTTTTATTTTAATGGTTTAATTGTTGTAAATAATTTTTCTTGCAAAGAATATGTTTTGTCAATCAGTTCTGAGATAAAAATTTGATATCTTCAAGAACCTAGTTTGAGTACATTAAACAGTACGGTTTTAATCGAACATATTCTTAATAAGGATAAAACATGGTATGGCCGAACTTCTAATATAGAACAACGATTCACGTCGAATAAGATAGCGATAAAGTGGTTTATACGACCGAAGGTGCTTTCCTGTACGATACCTTCTTATAAAATATGGAATCGTGGTAGATCGCTATTCTTTGAAAAGATCGAGATAATCAATCGCACTACGACAAGATAAGATATTTTAGTGACGAACAACGATATTACAAAGTTACGTTAGAATTCGTTGAAGATAAAGCCTCCTATCGGTTTGTTCGGTACATCCAAAAATTACTTCATTAAGATTGAATATTTTTAATTTTTCCAAAAAGTAGAAGAAAGCACCTTGTCGAAAATGATAATCGTGATTTATTTAAGTGATAAAAAATCATAATCATACGATCTGATATTATTCGTTTTTAGCTGCTTTAAACGCTTCAATCATGATGTTAGGAAATTTGTTTCTTTCTGTACTTTCATGACATTCAGAAGATTTTCTATTTTTTTCTGATAAATTCAATCTTTCGCAGTTAGAAAGAATGATAATTCTTTTTTTTCTATCGATTCCTATGTATTTAGCTGATATACGACTTCCAACTTTATGATACTCTGGAAAAACTTCTGAAAGAACCATTTTTCCAAAGATGTTCTCCTCTAATGAGATGATAATTTCCTTTCCTTCCACAGAGTATATTCTACCGAAAACTATATCTCCCTTTTTATATCTTTTAGAATACGCTTGAAATGGATCTTCAGATAGTTGTTTGATCCCCAACGATATTCTCTCCCTTTCAAAATCGACTTGCAGAACAACGGCAGATACGACATCTCCTCTTTTATACTTAACAGACTCTTCTTCATACGGTTTATTCCAAGATACATCGGAAGAATGTACTAACCCATCTATTCCGCCGTATAACTCGATGAAAATTCCAAAATCAGTAATTGATTTTATTTTTCCTTCTACACGATCATTCTTTTCATGAGTTTCTGAAAAAATTTTCCAAGGATTCGGTTGACATTGTTTCAAACCCAATGATATACGTCGTCTTTTTTCATCTATATCTAATATCATGACCTCTATCTCTTTTCCGATATTAACTATTTTAGATGGGTGTGTATTCCTCTTAGTCCAATCTATTTCAGATATATGTACCAACCCTTCTATTCCTTCTTCAATCTCAACGAAACAACCGTAATCAGTAATGTTAGTTACTTTTCCTACAGTCTTACTTCCAGCAGAATATTTTTTTAATATTCCGTCCCATGGATCATCTCCTAACTGCTTCAAACCGAGAGAAACCCTGCTCTTATCTTTGTCAAACTTTAAAACTTTAACTTGTATCTTATCACCAACCTTAACAATCTCACTTGGATGTTTCACCCTTTTCCAAGATATGTCAGTGATATGTAATAATCCGTCTATTCCACCTAAATCAATAAAAGCTCCATAATCAGTTAAATTTTTTACAACACCTGGAACAGAAATTCCTTCTTTTAAATTATTTAGGAAAATCATACGATCATTTTGATTTTCAGATTCAATTATCGCCTTTCTAGATATCACGATGTTGTTTCTCTTGCTGATCTAACTTGATAATCTTGAATTCTATCTCTTTTCCTTCTAAATTGTTGGAAGAAAAATCTCTGATCGGTTTAATGTCAAACAGAGAACCAGGTAAAAATGCTCGAATGCCATCTATTTCGACTGAAAAACCACCCTTCACTTTCTCATTTATAGTACCTAATACTTTTCTACCTTCGATATAAGATTCTTTTAAAAACATCCAAATTGCATTTCTCTTCGCCTTTTCCCTAGAAACAACCGTCTCTCCAAATCCATCTTCAATCGTCTCAAGAATGACATCTACCACGTCCCCTACCGTTACTTCAATATTCCCACTTAGATCTTTAAATTGTTCTATTGGAACAAATGATTCAGATTTCAAACCCGTATCGACCACTATTGTATCCTTTTCGATACTTATTATTTTCCCTTGAATTAAAGATCCAGAACGCATCCTTATCTTCTTTAGAGATTTTTTAAATAATTCATTAAATGATTGATTCATATGAAATATAAATTGTTACCTTTTATGATTATTTGCTATGTTATAATTTACTTCGTTCAACCATCAATGGTCAAAGAGTTGACTTATATGTAAGATAGAATTATTAATCCGCCTTACGATTTTAGAAAATCCGGTCGCAGTAATTCCCAATGTGAAACTAGAATGTAAGAAATATATAAAATACCAAATGTAGAAAACAATGAGATAAATATAAATTAAAATACAATCAAGTGCAACAATGATTGCAGGATCATCTATATTCAACGCTAAAAATGTTCCTTCTGTGTTGAACAATTTCATGACAGGATGGAAATGTTCTAAGCGTCTAAACTCTAGTTGATTCGAAATGAAATTACAATTTTTCAATTTTTAATCATGAAAAATAATATTTACATACTTTTGATTATCGAGATTTAGATCTCCTATGAGACAATTCATCAAGTTTCTGAAAAAAATTTGGGAATGTTTTGCTGACGCATCCTGGATTATCGATGAAAACTGACTGACCGGACACGGATAAGAGAGAAAAACACATGGCTATTCTATGATCATCATAAGTACGAATTTTTGATTGTTTAATTTTCTTTGGCGGATGAATCGTTATGCTACTTTCATTCTCTTCAACGTGAGCTCCGGCTTGACTCAGTCCATCTATCATAGATAACATCCTATCTGACTCTTTAAATCTCCAATGATCGATATTTCTGATTATAGTTCTTCCTTTCGCAAATAAAGCTAATATCGCGATTGTCATTGCAGAATCTGGGATATCTTCTGCATCCACTTCGATTCCGAACAAATCCCCCTTCGTAGATTCAATACAGTTTTCCTTCCACAGTATATTTGCTCCCATTCTTTGGATAATTTCTATAAATCTCAAATCTCCTTGTATACTCCTTCTATTTATTCCGTTAATTTTAATCTTTTTACCTGCAATTGCGCTCGCTGCTATAAAATAAGAAGAAGACGTAATATCTGGTTCTACATGATATCTTCCTGGGGATACATACTGTTGATTTTGATCAATTTCAAAGGATTGGTAACCTAAACTTTCAACATGGACATTGAATAAACGCATCATTTTTAATGTCATATCTACATATGTCTTGGATACAAGATGTTTCCCAACCGATATTTTTACTGAGTTCGATATCAGGGGAGAAGATATTAACAAAGCGCTCACGAATTGACTAGAAATATTAGAACTTATGGTGATTTTTCCTCCGTGGAATCCACCAAATATTCTTATCGGAGGAAATCCATATCTTTTTTGATAGATGATTCTTGCTCCTCCCTGTCCCAAAGAAGAAACCAACTGTTTGATCGGTCTTTCCTGCATCCTTTTCGTTCCAGTTAATATAACATCATTCTCTGAAACGGAAAAAACAGCAGTTAGCAGTCTCATAGAAATTCCAGAATTTCCTAGAAATAGTTTTAATCCCTTTCGACAGAATCTAAAACGATCCGGATTGCCGTATATAATGCAAGAATTATCATGATCTAAATCGTATTTTATGCCGATTTTCTTCAAAGCTAGCAACATAACCTTCGTATCCTGACAATTTGATAAGTTGGTTATCGTAGTTATACCTTGAGAAAGTGCGGAAAGTAGTAACACCCTGTTGGATATACTCTTAGAACCAGGTACTTCTACATTTCCTTTTAAATATGTAATGGGAGGAATCAACATACGAAAATTTATTGATCTTCTTTTTTATAAAAACATTTAAAATTAAAAAAACGATATATCTTTAAAGAAATATTGATGTTCAAAATATTTCATGAAATCAACAAGAGCTTTAACTCCTTCGTATGGCATAGAATTGTATATGGAAGCTCGCATACCTTTCGTTTCTCTGTGACCTCTCAAAAAGAGTAGTCCTGATTTTTCTGAGAATTCGACAAACTTTTCATCTATTTTTGTACTTTTTGTCCGAAATGTAACATTCATCATAGAACGATATTTCATATCTATACTATTGATATAAAGTTGACTTTGATCTATTGTATTGTACAATAGTTCTGCTTTTTTTCGGTTCATTTGTTCTATTTTTCTTACACCCCCATTTTTACGGATCCATCTAATTATTAAAGTAGATACGTACCAGGAAAACGTACTTGGTGTGTTATATAAGGAACTATTTTTTAGCTGTACAGAGAAATCTAAGATTGAAGGTATGGAATCGTGACGTGGTTTTTCTATTAAATTACTTCTGATAATAACCACTGTCGTTCCAGCGATGCCCATATTTTTTTGAAAACTGGCGTAAACTATTCCAAATTTCGATATGTCTATCGGTTCAGATAGAATTGAAGAAGAAAAGTCTGCAATAATAACTTTATCTTTTGGAATATCATCAATATCTTCAATATGAGCTCTTAAACCTTCAACGGTCTCATTATGACAATAATGTACGTATTTTGATTTGTTCGATAAATCCCATTTTTTTACAGGAAGTAAGCTAACTATGTCATTTCTACTTTCTTTTATTATCTCAACAGATCTTGCTGAACAGTACTTCAATCCTTCGCGATAAGCATAGTTTGACCAATATCCTCCAATTAAATAATCTACGATCTCATTTCTTTGAAATAAATTTAATGGAATCGCAGAGAACATTCCTCTTGCTCCACCGTGAAAAAAAAGCACTTCATAATTTTCTGGAATATCTAAAACATTCCTCAAACCACCTTGAAGTTCATGGACGATTTCCATGAAAATGTTGCTTCTATGACTAATTTCCATCATAGAGAACCCTGACCTTTTGCTATCATCGAGTCCTAAACATATATCCTTCATGATCTCTCTTGAGATGTAGGATGGACCTGCGCTAAAATTATACATCTTTCTTTTTATTAAAATTATTAAATTAATCGATACATGATAAATGATAGAGAACCGTCAAAAATAACGAATCTTAAAACAATAAAATCACCTATTTGTATCAAATGTTCTTCAAAATTCAGATCAGTTATGCCTATGAGATAAATTACTAAAACGGTATCGAAACCGTTTATAATCGATTTCATAAAAATAGTATCACACCATGATTATATCATATTTTAGATTTTTCTAAAAAAATACGGTCCATTCCATTCATATATTTTTGTAATATCTTAGGAATCTCAATGGATCCATCGTTTGACTGATAATTCTCTAAAATAGCGACCATTGTCCTTCCGATAGGTAATCCTGAACCATTTAAAATGTGAACGAATTCCTTACGATCATCTGCTTTTTTAAACTTAGTGTTCATCCTTCTTGACTGAAAATCCGTCGTATTTGAACAAGAGGATATTTCAATATATTTCTGTCGCGATGGAATCCAAACTTCCAGATCATACGTTTTACTTGAAGAAAAACCTAAATTCTTATTATGAATCATAATTTTACGATAAG
Source organism: Candidatus Riesia pediculischaeffi (assembly GCF_002073895.1). Taxonomy (GTDB): domain Bacteria; phylum Pseudomonadota; class Gammaproteobacteria; order Enterobacterales; family Enterobacteriaceae; genus Riesia; species Riesia pediculischaeffi. Next base: position 378,168 of record NZ_CP012839.1, read on the forward strand.
GTAAATTCAGCAATTGAAGAACTTTTTCAGCATTTTCCGTCAGTCTTTCTAATGCGACAACCGATCTTTTCGGGTGTACTATGCGAATCAACTCAACTTTATCGAATTGATGTAATCTGATCAAACCGTGAGTTTTATTTCCATAAGATCCTGCTTCTGAACGAAAACATGCGGTATGAGATACCAATTTGATCGGTAAAGACTCGTATGAGAATACCTTATTTTGAACCAAATTAACTACTGGAACTTCTCCAGTTGGTATTAAAAAGTACTTATTTTTTTTATTTGAATCATCATTCAACTTCACGGAAAATAAATCTTTTGTAAATTTTGGAAGATGACCAGTGTTATATAAAGATCGATAGTTGACCAAATAAGGTACTAAGACTTCATAATAGTTATGTTTGTCAACATGTAAACTGATCATAAACTGCGATAATGCTCTATATAGTTGAGCTAATTTACCAGAAATAACAGAAAATTTAGATTTAGATATTTTTGAAGCAATAGTGAAGTTGATACTTCGATTTTCTTTGGTTAATTCAATATGATTTCGAATCTTAAAATCAAATTTTCTCTTTTTTCCCCATCTCTTAATTTCAATGTTGTCTTGCTTTTTAAAACATTCTTCTGGTAAGTTAGGTATTTCTGAAAATATTCCTTGGATTTCTTCTTTTATACTTTTCAGTTGAGTTTCTCTATTAGAAAGTTCTTCTCTAATTTTCTTTGCTTTAATATGAAGATCGTCAACACTTCTTGCTTGAATTTTTTCTATCCCAATAATTTTTGAAAAATGATTTCTTCTTCTCCTCAAAAAATCGATTTCTTTTATAAGATCTGTTTCTCTTCTTTTTAATCTAACAATTTTTTCGCTATCTAAATGAAATCCTCTTGCGGATAATTTCTGTTTAACAATTTTTAAATTAGAAAAAAACATTTTTGGATCCAACATACTTCCTCTTTGAGAATGTACAAATGGTTAATCAAATATCAAGATAACTTTCAAGATTACGATCCTTATCGAGAAAATCTGATAAAGAAATAATTTGTGAGATACAATCGGTTTCTATTCATGAAAAAATCCATAGCATAAAACATTACATCCATGGTAGTTAATACTATTCGAATTATCTGAAAAATCTTACATATCGGTAAAAATTCATGAATCATACATTTATTACTTTCTTCTTTGATCGTCAATGATTGTGTTTATATCGGGAACGAATCTGTATTTATTGTCGTTCACATCCTTCACTTCATTGCTCAAATTTTTAAAATTATAAAGGATCAATTTATTATTATTATCAGTAACTTGCAAACTTAGTATTCTTCCGTTTTTTTGAATTTCAATAGAACAAAAGTTTTCAGAACTTTTTTTTCTTTTCTTTAACAAGAAAAATTGATCTTTACTTTGTTGAATTAAGTGTCGTTTAAGAAAACATGTTTTTTTTGATTTTATTTCCCTTATTATAGAACCGACATAAAAATCTTCATAGGAAGTAACTATTATTTGATTATTATTAAAATCATAGAATCTTATAATATCTTCTTCAAATGTCAGTAGGGATCTTTTTGGGTGCTCTGTATATAACTGTAGCGATTTCAAACCTTTGAACCATAACTTTCCTGAACTGCAATAAATAACCTTACTATTTTTATCAATTATTTTGTTTGTAAAATCTGCTGAAAAATTTCCTACATTTTTTAGTCTATTTAACAGTTCGCTAGAAGAATCAGAAATCACGAAATTTGTTGAAATTATTATTAAAATCTGAAATATAAAAACGATTCTTTTCATTTTTCTTATATCTCAAAAATTTATCCTTATTTATTTATCTGAAACTAACGGTTAAAATATACGAACCACAGTTAATTCATCTCTTTTCTAATCTACTTTTAAAAAGATCATCTTAAGATTTGTATTTTATATGTAAACACTATAAAAACTCGAATTCATTAAAAATGATTAATAAATCCAATATAAAATAATTTCATCAAGATTATCATTTCTAATAACTTATATCGTTTTTTTTCAAAACATTCGCTATGACGAAAAATCTATTAAAAGATGTTATTAAAATATAAATTTTAAAATATTGATACGATACACTGATCAATCTTGATACAACATGAAAAGATATTTCATAAAAAAATTAAAGAAATCTTTTTTTAAAAAAAATTAACGTGATAATTCTTGAGATTAAGATAAATCATAAAATAATAAAATTATAGAAAAATCTTTGAATAACTTAAATTTAAAATATTTACTTTAGATGATAATAAAGTCATAATCCTATAAGAATATATAATTTACACGATTTAACCATTTTAAAGATCCATTAATCTATAAAAATAGGTGTACGATTGAAAGAGCTAAATACATAAGAATTAAATTTTTATCCATTTTATCGTACTATAGTAAAATTTTTACCAATCATATCCACATATTTTCATTATACCTATCAATATGAAAGAAATTAATCAATCTTTTTTACACAGAAAGGTGATCATATTAGGATCAGGACCTTCTGGATGTACTTCTGCTATATATACAGCGAGAGCTGGATTAAATCCGATTTTGATCACTGGATTACAGAAAGGAGGACAAATCTCCCTGGCGAATTCAGTTGAAAATTGGACAGGTTTATATGATAAACAAAAAGGTTCTTCAATAATGAAGAACACATTAAAACAGTTAGAAAAATTCATGCCAGGATCGGACATTATAGAAGATAGTGTTCATAAAGTAAATCTCATGCAACGTCCTTTTCTTCTATTTGGAAATTTTAAAAAATATAGTTGTGACGCTTTAATTATAGCAACTGGCTCTTCTTTTAAGAAACTTGGTTCTTCTTTTGAAAGAAAATTTAATGGACGTGGAATTTCTTTTTGTGCAACTTGTGATGGTTTCTTTTACAAAGATCAAAAGGTTGCAGTCATTGGAGGAGGAAATAACGCTATTGAAGAAGCTATTTACTTGTCTAAAATTTCCAAAGAAGTTAATTTAGTTCATCGTAGAAAAAAGTTTAGAGCGGAAAAATTTCTAATAAACAAAATGTACGAAAAAATTGAACAAAAAAAGATTTTTCTACACACAAATTTTATAATATGCGATGTCCAAGGTGATGAACGTGGTGTTAAATCGATGAAAATACGATCTAATTTAAATGGCTCTGAAAAGAATATTTCTGTTTCCGGTATATTTATCGCAATTGGAAGTATCCCAAATACTGATATTTTTGTTAATCAATTAGATTTAGAAAACGGATATATTAGAACAAGATTAGATAGAAAATGCATGACAGAAACTTCAATAGAAGGAGTATTTGCCGCAGGAGATGTGTCGGATAATTTTTATAGACAAGCTATTTCATCTGCTGGAACCGGCTGTATGGCAGCTATTGATGCAGAAAAATATTTATCTCGTATAACATAGAACATGAAGAAAAAATATCCTTATGTCTTTTTTTTGAAATGACCACGAAAAATGGGACGGTAAATATAGAATAAGTGACAGTTCTTATTCATTTTACGGTATTGTAGCAACTGTTTATATGTCAAAAGTTTATCAATAGGCAATCATTCTTATGAAAGGGGACAACGTGAAAGAAGTTGGAATTGAGTTACAAGGTATGGTTTTAGATTCTCTACCAAATACAACTTTTCGTGTACGTTTAGAAAATGGTAGAAAAATTATCGCTCATATTTCTGGAAAAATGAGAAAAAATTATATTAGAATTTTAACTGGAGATAAAGTAACTGTAGAGATGAGTCCATATGATCTAACAAAAGGAAGAATAATTTTTAGAAATCGATAATTTTGATTCTTTTTGAAAGGTAGATCGTTGAAACGGTTATTTTTATCAAAAAAAATTGAAAACGTTTCTTTATAAGATAGAAGATCAATTATTTTCAATGATACATCACGTACAAAAAACAACATAAAAATACTTACGATATGTATCTAGATCTAATTTATAATTAGTAAACCGATGTTCTCTTTAAAAGTTCTATTCTATATCGTACTGATTATGCAATCATATATCTTATATATTAATATAAAACGATTAAAAGATCGTTCATATTTCATTTCGAGCGGTTTAATTGCAATATTGATTAATGGTTAAAAGATCGAAAACCATTTACGTATAATGTTTGCAGTGAATTACAGTATAAATCATCATCTCTCAACTAGAAGATAAATGTATGACGCCGATTTTGATTTTTTTTGCGGAGAAACTGATATTTCTTTTTCCTATATTTATGTGGATGATTTATATGTTAGAAAGGAAAAACGATATTTCTATATATATTTTTCTTTTTAAAATAATTCTTTCTTTATTCTTCAGTTTTTTTATTTCTTTTTTACTATCAAGGATCTTCTATAAAGATCGTCCATTTGTAGTAGGTATAAAAAATAATATACTTTGTCATAAGTTAAATTCTTCATTTCCTAGTATGCATGGATCGATTTCTTTCACTATTTCTTTAAGTTATTTAATATGGACAAATTCTAGATTTAGAGTATTGATGCTTTTTCCTTCTTTTATCATATGTTGGGCTAGAGTTTTTTTAGGTGTACACTGGACTTCAGATATGATCAGTTCTTTTATAATTTCTCTGATCTCTTGTATGATAGCAGGTTACATTTGGAAAAATTATCATAATCTTTTAACAAATTTCTTTAAGAAGAAAATAAATCTTTCTCGAAAATAAAATACTATCGTCAAATCTTTTTCTTTTTTTCGGATAATTTAATAATTAATATAGCTAATCTAGCACGATTGAAAGATACGATGAAGATCTTCAGTTTCCTTCGATGAAGTGCTGTCTATATTATAAAATAAAGAATAGAATTGAACTGCAGTGTTACTTTTCGGAAATGAAATTCTTCAAATGTAAAACTTATCTTATAAATCATATATAACTATTTTATAGACTTCTCTGAATATCCGTAACGATGTTAATTATGCACATTTATTGCTGTGATTTGTTATTTTTGATATGTTTTAGATTAGTTATATTCATTAAAAGCTCTATCATCTGATTGATTTACGTACCTTAATTTTTACATGAAAATATATAATTTAAAGATTCGCAAGGTAGTTTATGAAAAAACAAAAAACGATAATTGTTGTAGGTGGTGGTGTGGGAGGTTTGGAATTGGTTACTAGACTTGGAAACAGTTTAGGAAAGTCAAAAATAGCAGACATTATTTTAGTCGATCGATATCATAGCCATATTTGGAAACCTATTCTTCACGAAGTAGCTTCAGGTTCAATCAACACGAATTTGAAATCGATAAGTTATTTCAATCATGCTTATAAGAATTATTTTCAATTTTATCTAGGAGAACTACAAGATGTCGATAAAGAAAGAAAGACAATTACTATTTCAACAATGATTTGTCGAAAAGATGGAAAGATTTTCAAAAAAGAGTTAAAGTTCGATATCCTAGTAATCGCATTAGGCAGTATATCTAACGACTTTAGTATAGAAGGAGTAAAAAAGTATTGTATTTTCTTAGATAATTTGGAACAAGCTAATCTACTTCGGAATAAAATGATAAATTTATTTATTGCAAAATCGTCAAAAAGAGAACATAAGTTCGATGAAATGAAGATCGCGATAGTAGGAGGTGGAGCAACTGGAATAGAACTTTGTGCAGAGTTATTAAATACCTTGCATTATTTGAATAAATACAAGTTTGAAGGATATAATAATTATCAGTTAAAAATATATCTTCTAGAAGCTGAGAATAGGATTTTACCATCTCTTTCAGAAAGTATTTCCCAAGATGTGCACAATGAATTAGAAAAGATTGGAATATCTGTTCTTACAAAAACTAAAGTGAACAAAGTATCCCAAAGTGAATTGCAAACTAGTTCATCAAAAAAAATACATGCTGATCTTATCGTATGGGCTGCGGGAATAAAAGTCCAAGATTTTATAAAACGAATTGATGGAATTAGTACTAATCGTATCAATCAAATCATAGTTCAACCTACCTTACAGAGTATTTCTGATGATACAATATTCGCCATAGGAGATTGCGCGTTTCTTCAAGAAGATAAAGGAGGATATGTTCCACCTAGGGCACAAGCTGCTCATCAGATGGCAAACATCTGCTATAAAAATATACTTTCAATGTTGGAGAGGAAGAAGTTAAAAAAATATTTCTATAAAGATCGTGGATTTTTGATATCACTTTCTAAATTTAATACTGTAGGAAGTATCTTTGTCGATAGCATCAATAAGGAGATTCCAGTATGTGGAAAAATCGCTAGAATCTTATATTTGTCTCTATACCGAAGACATCAAGTTACAATACAAGGTTTGATTAGGACTGGATTGTCCATTGTATCTGATAATCTTGATAAATATCTGAGATCTAATCATTTGAACTTGTACTGATGGTATATCGTTTCATTTAATAAAAGTTTTAGCATTTTGCATCATTAAGTACGTTGATTATCGTGAATATAATGAACATCAATATTTTAAAATTTTTGAAGATTCTTACTCATACGTGTAAGATTAGATCTACGATTCAAAGAAAATCATCTAAAGCGCGATAAAATAAAAATTTGGTTTTATCAAGTTCAACAAAATCGAATAAGTTTATATGTTTTCGACAAATACTCATAATGATTGATATCATTAGATATTTTTTTTAAGGAGTGCAAGGACATCTTTCGTAAAGGATAACAGATTCTAAAGTTCTAATTCGTAAGATAAATTATAATCCTAACATTATATGAATCTATTGGTTTCCTGCTTCATTGGAACTCGATATTTCCGGAAGTTCTTGTTGAACAAAAACTTTTTTTTTATGATACTGTCTATGTTAGGAATGATATTTGGAATATCTGCTTTAATTATTTGCGATTCTTTAATAGAAGGGTTTGAACGCTCATTAAGAGAAGAATTACGATATGCTACACATTCTATTTTGACCACAGAGAAAAACGTCTTAGACTCATCTAAATATCCTAAAGAATTGTTCAAAGATTTAAACGGGATTTCTAAAATTTTTCAAACCGTTGAAAGTTACGCGATTATACAAAGTAGAGGAGAATTGAACTTTATTAACATGATTGGAGTTGATTCTATTGAACTAAATCTGATTTTAGAAAATCAAAAAAAGTTGTCTGATTTAAATCCTGGAAAATATTCGATAATACTGGGTCGTAGATTAGCTGATCAACTTAAAGTAAGACTTTATGATCAAATTAGGTTAACGATACCGAATATAATTCATCATACGATCATCGGCGGAATACCCAGTCAAAGAATGTTCACCATAATTGATATCTTTAATACCTCAACTGAGGTAGATGAAAGTGTGGTCTTTGTTCATCGCGATGATGCTAAGAAAATGATGTATTATCAGAAAGATGAAATTACAGGATGGAGAGTTCATCTGAAGGATCCGTTGTGTTTTTATTCTATCGCTCAACAAAATCTACCAAAAGGTGTTGTATGGAAAGATTATATGAAACAAAAAGTTGATCTTTTCAAATCTGTTGAAACAGAGAGAAAGATAACCTCTTTGCTGCTAAATTGTCTCCTCATAATGTCCTGTTTTGGATTAACATCTTCGGTATCATATTTAATCATTAAAAAGAGAGAAGAAATTTCTATTTTAAGAACTTTAGGAGCAAAGAGTCTTCATATAGTGATGATCTTCATGATTCAAGGGCTATTAACAGGATTTTTAGAAGTATTCTTCGGAAATATGTTAGGAATATTTGTATCGTATCACATCAAAGATTTGATGGAATTTTTAAACCTACCATATCATATAAATTCATCGATATCGTTTAATTGTCGCTATTGCTTAAAGATTTCTTCTATTTCAATACTATTTGTTATGATCAACTCAATTTATCCTTCTTGGTATGCGACAACTTTCTTTCCAACCAACGTATTACGTCATGAGAGATGAAGATCTATTAACTTGCGAGAATTTAAGTAAAAGTTATATCGACGGAAAAAAAATAACAGAAGTGATAAAAAAAATTTCTTTTTCTATTCGCACAGGAGACACAGTAGCAATATTGGGAAATTCTGGATCAGGTAAAAGTACCTTACTACATCTTCTATCTGGATTAGAAAAACCTACTTCTGGAAAAGTATTCTTGATGAAAAAAAATTTATATCATCTAACCGATCGTGAACTATCATGTATAAGAAATCGATATATTGGTTTTGTACACCAATCTCATCATCTTTTATCGGATTTTACAGTAATAGAAAATGTCATCATGCCTCTGTTGATTAGAGGAGAAAATTATGCGAAATCCATCGACAAGGCAAAAAAATTGCTTTCTGAAGTTAACCTATTTGAAAAAGTTGAAAATTACTCGTCTGAACTATCTGGTGGAGAAAAACAAAGAGTATCTATAGTTAGATCTATGATTCATGATCCTGTAATTATCTTAGCAGATGAACCGACAGGAAATTTAGATTCTCAAAATTCACAGAGTGTTTCTGATTTATTTATCGAAATTAATCGTAAGAGAAAAACTGCTTTTGTAGTTGCAACACACGATAATCGACTATCAGATATTATGAATAGAAAAATAACTATCAGAGATGGATCAATTGCATCAATCGAATGACTATGATTTTTCAAAAAACATATCTTTTATGTTGGTTTTCCTATCGAATCATTAAAAATAGAAGGGGTGGTAACTTAATAAGCTGGATAAGATGGATCTCTAAATTAAGTATTATATCCAGTATATCCATCATGATTATCGCTTTAAGTGTCATTCGTGGATTCGAAGTAGAATTTCAAAAAAAGATTTTGTCATTTATTCCTCATGGATATGTAGATTTTTTTAATCAACCTTGCACACGTTGGAAAACAATGATGACTCATTTATCCATGTCAAAAGAGATTAAAAACGTTTTTCCTTATGTTAAGTTTATTGGAATATTAGAAAAAAGTAATGCATTTGTACCAATTAAGTTCATAGGAATAGACTTCTCTGAAAATATAAGAGAAAGGCTGTTCTCTAAAATGAAAGTAAACAGCACGGAATATCTTTTTTCAGATAAATCTTCAATTATACTAGGAAAGAACATAGCCGAAAGGATCAACGCATCTTTAGGAGATCACTTGAATATAATAGTTACATCTAGTATTGAGAATATCGGCAAAGTTGGTAGAAGATCGTTTGATCTGAAAATGGTAGAAGTAAACCTGGGAGGAATAGTCGAATCAGAATGTATTTTGGACGATCAAATAGCGATATTACCCATACAATCTTCTCAAGAATATTTAGGATACGGAAGTGGAATAAGCGGATTTCAAGTAGAGGTTGAGGATATCTTTTCAGTTGGTGCATCTTTGCTAAAGGCGACAAACGGTTATCGCTATCATAACAGAATAGATAAAAAGTTTATTATTCGCACATGGATCGATGAATATGGATACATCTATCAGGACATACAATCAATCAAAAGTATCGCGTACGTTATCACATTTTTCATGGTTTGTATAGCTTGTCTAAACGTTATGTATTCTGTTGAATCAGAAATCGATGATCGATCACGTGAAATTTCTATTATTTCATCCATTGGAGCAGAAAACAATTTCATCAAACGTATTTTTTTATTGATCTGGACATTTCGGGGAATAGTTTATTGTTCGATAGGTTCTATATTGGGATTCTTTATTTCCATTAATTTAACAAAGATTTTTTCGACCATAGAAAATATATTTTGTTTTCAAATTAAAGGTACGTATTTTATAGATTTCTTTCCGTCTTATTTCAAAAAAAACGATTTATTTTTCATCTCTATGATCGTGTTGCTTTTGATGCTGTTTTCAGCCATACGAGCTATTAATCGAGCTGTAAGAGATCTTGAATGATTATCTTTAAATACTACGTACGATATCTTTTACATTTTTTAAGATTTTTTAAGACAATTTTTTTAGATAACCCGAGATAGTTTTTAGGTGTGATTAATTTTAATCTCCTCTTTTCCGATGCAGGAATTTTTAAAGAATCGATATATTGAATTATCTTTTTTCTTGTAACTTTTTCATTTTTCTGAGAAAATTCTTTTAACTTTTCATACGGATCCTTTTCTCCATATTTCCTAAGGATAGTTTGTATGGCTTCTGTGATAACTTGCCAATTTTCATCGAGTTCTCGAAAAATGTTCCTTTTGTTGACATAAATTCTTTTTAAACCGTCGTTGAGAGCTTGATATGCGATTAAAGAATGAGCAATACAAACTCCCAAATTTCTCATTAAAGTAGAGTTACTGAGGTCTCTTTGCCATCTTGAGGTAGGTACTTTTTGAACGATATGTCTGGATAATGCATTCGCCAATTCTAAATTACCTTCAGAATTTTCAAAATCAATCGGGTTATTTTTGTAAGGCATAATAGAGGATCCAACTTCATGATAATGTATCTTTCGGTCAAAATAATTCAGACAAATATATCCCCACATATCTCGATTAAAATCAATTAATATTGTATTTAAACGAGCAATACAATCGAAAATCTCCGCAATATAATCATATGGTTCCACTTGTGTAGTAAGTGGATTCCAATAGATACCAAAAGAACAAACAAATTTTTCGCTGATCTTGTACCAATCGACTTTTGGGTAAGCGAATAAATGGGCATTGTAATTTCCAACAGTACCATTCATCTTTCCATAAATTTTAATTTTTGAAATTTGACGAAGTTGTCTGCCCATCCTGTAGACGACATTCATAAATTCTTTCCCAACAGTGCTCGGAGTTGCTGGTCTTCCGTGCGTTCTAGATAATATCGGTGTTGATCTGTGAGAAAAAGCTATCTCTTCTAAAATTTCGATAATCCCTTTCCAAGAAGGAATAATGATCTTTTCTCTTGCTTCTTTTATCATCAATGCATAAGCAAGATTATTGATATCCTCTGAAGTACATGCGAAATGAATAAATTCTTTAACTTTTTCTAATTCAAGAAATTTCGACATTTTTTTCTTTAAGAAGTATTCGACTGCTTTTACATCATGATTAATTTTTTTTTCGATATTTTTGATGGATAATGCATCAAAATAATCAAAATCTTTTATTATCTGATCTAAGTAATCGTTGATATAACCTTCAAACCTTGGAACTTCTTGAATTTCGCTAGATTTGGATAACGTTAGAAACCATCTGATTTCAATTTCAACTCTACGTCTCATTAAACCAAATTCACTGAAAATTGGACGTAGGATGTTAGATTTACTTCTATATCTTCCATCAATAGGAGATAATGCTGTTAATCTATGGAAAGAATGCTTCATATTGATCGTTACGATATAATTATCCAATCTTATTCGTACAAGATGGATGAAACTCGTTAATTTTTTGAAGAGATAGATCAATAACCTTATAAAAAAATGATCTTTACAATTTTTGATGAAAATTAGTTTTCATTAAAATTTTATGTCTATTTCTCCACCACCTAAACAAATTTCATTATCGTAAAGTACACCATATTGACCTGGAGTGACGGATAAAATTGGGTGATCGAATTTAACCACTATTTTATTAAAGTAAATTGTTTTTATTGAACAACTGGTTTCGCGTTGTTGATACCTGGTTTGAATAGCACATCGATATTTTGGTTTTGATATCCAGTGAACTTTATTCATTATTAATCCATTTGAAACTAACGATGGATGAAACTTATTTTGAGATACCGTTATAGTGTTCTTTTCAATATCTTTCTCGATAACGTACCACGGTTTTCCATCTTTTTGTTTAACTCCTCCTATTCCGATCCCATTTCTTTGTCCAAGTGTGTACAAAATAGATCCACTGTGTTGACCAATGACTTCTTCATAATCTGATAAAATATTTCCGTTTTGACAATCGATATATTTCCGAATGAAATTTTTAAAATTTTTCTTTCCTATGAAACATATTCCAGTCGAATCCTTCTTTCCTGCTACAATTAATCTTGCCTTTTCAGCGATCTTACGAACTTCACATTTTTTCAATTCTCCGACTGGAAAAATAACTTTTTGTAATTGAGATTGGTCAAGTGAGTGTAAAAAATAACTTTGATCTTTTTTTCTATCTTTTCCCCTTAGTAGGAGATACTCATTGTTTTTTTTCTTTATTCTTGCATAATGTCCTGTGGCAATATAATCTGCATTTAGATGTTCTAATGAAAAATTTAAAAACTCCTTAAATTTAATTTCTTTGTTACATAAAACATCGGGATTAGGAGTTTTTCCAATTTGATATTTTTTAAGAAATATTTTAAACACTCTGTTCCAATATTCTATAGAAAAGTTTGCTGTATAGAGGTTTATTCTTAAAAAATTACAAACAGATTGTACATCCTTTAAGTCTTTTAAAAATGGACATCCATTTTTATCATCTTCTTCCCAATTCTTCATGAACAGACCCAAAACTTCATATTTTTTCTTCTTCAATAATAAAGCTGCAACCGAAGAATCTACTCCTCCGGACATGGCAACAACTACTCTTGCTGTATAGTTTTTTTTATTTTTCATTTTTAATAAGTATTCAATCGAAGAAATTACCTGATATGATCATCTACTATCATATTATCCTTTAGTTTTTGTATCAATCTTTTAATAAAAAATTGTTTATACAACAGTAAGGATATCCAATTGAAATCAGGTCTTTATGGATGATTCTCATGTTTCTGTTTATTTTTTGAAGAATATTTTAAAACAGATGACGAAGAATTTAATCCGAATAATGAAAATTCTAACAACATGGATTCTTTTATAAGGAATAAAATTAGTTGTATGTCATAATTGTTGTACAATGGTGACCGTATACGAGTACATGATATCTTCATGAGAATTTGTAAGTAGATTGAGATCGATCATCTATTGAACATCCTATCGTCAAACATTTTAAAAAAATTTATTTTCGATGGAGTGATAGTTAATATTTCTTTAAAAAATTTTAATTAAGTAGACACCTTTTATGCCATGAGATATATGCATGTGTTAGTAATACATTGAACTGAATTTTTTTTATGACAAATATGAACTGGTTTGTTAGTTCCGACAAGGATCGAACCTACGGTACTTTCAGAAACATCAAAGGTCTTTAACAAATCAAAGTTGATTTTGCACGATATTTTTTTAGGGACAAATAAAAGTACATCAGAAATATTTTTATTCCTGGCAATTCCTAATAAATCTATTTCACATGATTTTTTTTGTGTAATACGAATTGAAGGATAATATTTTCGGAAAACGGAGATTAAATCGAAAACCCTGTTTTGAAGATCCAAATTGAAATCTTTTAAATCTTCTAAAGAAGGTAAAAAAATATCTGATAAGAAATGTAAAAAACTTACTTTCTTTAAAACAATAGAAATCATTTCTTTTAGATATTCTACCGAAATATTTTCATCATCTTTTAGTTCGGAAATAAAAAAATTTGTGTTTGGAGTAGAAATAATGTTTATTTTTTCGGTCATTTTTTTATCCGAAAATCCAACGATGTCGGTAATAAGTTTTATATCGTTTGTATCGTTGTAACTCTTTGTACAGCAAATCATTCCATCTACGCGATTTTCATATAGATACAGGGATCCTATTAAAGTTGTAAGGTAAGTATATTTCTTTTCGAAATCGTTTTTTGTTAAAATCTTTCTCGCTCTAGAAGATTTAAAGTATTTATTCAAAAATTTTTCATAATTTTTTTCATCTAAGTTAATTAAAGAAAAATCTTTATCTATCCGAATCTTTAATTTTAACTTTTTAATTTTATTTTTGATTACACTTTTTCTTCCTATTATGATCAGTTTTGATAATCCCATATGAACGATGTTATCTATACAATAAAGTATCTTTTCAGATTCACCTTCTGTCAAAAGGATTATATTATTCTTTCTTTTAGCAGCTAAAAATATCGATCTCATAAAGAAATAACCTTCTCTAACATAATTTCTTAAATTTTTCTTATATACTGCAAAGTTCTCAATCGGTTTTTTTGCGACACCTGATATCATAGCAGCTTTAGCAACAGCAGGAGCAATCCTCATGATTAATCTAGGATCGAACAGATTTGGAATAATGGGATGTTTTTTTTTTAAATATCCTTGATTCCAACCTTCTTCATAAACGATAAAATCAATCTTTTCTTTAGCAAGTTTAGAAATCTCTTTTATACAAGCTATCTTCATGGCATCATTGATTTCAGTAGCTTGAACGTCCAAAGCCCCTCTAAAGATGAACGGAAAACAAAGAATATTATTCACTTGATTAGGATAATCTGATCTACCGGTACAAATGATCGCATCTGATCTAGCTTCTTCTACTAAAGAAGGTAAGATTTCCGGAATCGGATTAGATAATGCTAGAATAATAGGATTATCAGACATAGACTGAACCATTTCTTTTGTCAAAACTTTCGGAACAGAGCATCCTAAAAATATATCTGCATCTTGAACGACATCAGATAACGTTTTTAAATTCTCTTTACGAACAGCATAAACAGATTTCACTTCATTTAAGTCTTTCCTATTGCTATGTATTACTCCTTTTGAATCACACATGAACACATTTTTACGTCGAATTCCAATTTTTTCTAACATTCTTGTACAAGAAATAGCTGCTGCTCCTGCACCAGAAACAACTAATTTAACTTTCCGGATATTTCTACCTGTAATTTCTATCCAATTTAATACCGCAGCAGCAACAACAATCGCTGTTCCATGTTGATCATCGTGAAATATTGGAATATTTACTTTCTCTTGTAATTTTTTTTCTATGTAAAAACAATCAGGTGATTTGATGTCTTCTAAATTAATTCCGCCAAAGGTTGGTTCTAAGGAAGAAACGATATTTATAAACTTATCTGGATTTTTTTCATTTATTTCAATATCAAAAGCGTCAATTCCAGAAAATTTTTTAAAAATTATCGCTTTACCTTCCATAACGGGTTTGCTAGCAAAAGCGCCAATATCTCCTAATCCTAATACTGCTGTTCCATTAGATACAACGGCGATTAAATTTCCTCTAGAGGTATATTCGTATGAATTTCTATTATTTCTTGAGATCTCTATACAAGGGAAAGCTACTCCAGGAGTATAAGCGAGGGTCAAATCTTTCCTAGTTGAGATGGATTTAGTAGCATGAATTTCAATTTTTCCTTTTTTATTTTTTTTATGAAAATCTAAGGAACTTTCCATTAATTTTTTATTCATTTGATGACCTGAAAATTATTGGTATCTTACGTTACGGAGAATATATTCTTTATTATAAAACAGTTGATTGAAATTAGTTATTACTATGTTTTCTAAAATTGTTCAAGATATCCTATAAAATGAACATTTAAATAACTTCAAGTATCTCCATATTTTAAGATAACGAACATAAATATCTTTGAATTTTGTGATAGAAATACTCCAACCTTCTAAAATTTCAAACACATAGCATAAAATGAAAAAAGAAGAAATTAACAAGATGATAGAACTTTTAAGAAAAATGATTGAAATACCATCTATCAATCCATATGATCTAGGTTGTCAAAACATTCTTATAGAAATATTAAAAAAAATTGGTTTTTTAATTGAAGAAGTAAATTTTGATCATACTAAAAATTTTTTTGCATCTCATGGTGTGAAAAAAGGTAAGGTATTGCTTTTTGTCGGACATACTGATGTAGTTAACCCTGGAAATCTTAAAAAGTGGAAATATCATCCTTTTAAGTCCTTTATTAAGGATGGTACAATTTATGGAAGAGGATCATCAGATATGAAAGGAGCTATAGCTTCTATGATATCGGCAACTAAAATATTTATTAAATTTTTTCCTAAACATACTGGTAAACTCGCTTTCTTAATCACATCAGATGAAGAAGGATCAGCAGATCTCGGAACAAAGAAAGTAGTTGAAATTTTGAAAGAGAGAAATGAGAAAATAGATTATTGCATCATTGGAGAACCTACAAGTGAACTTTTGATTGGAGATACTATAAAAAATAGCAGAAGAGGTTCTCTAAACTTAAATATAATCTCATATCATCCTCAAGGACATGTTGCCTACATTGATCCAATACAAAATCCGGCTAATTCTATCGTTCCATTTTTGAAAAAGTTAATCTTTAGATCTGAAATAAAAGATAGATTCTCTTCAAATGTTTCTACTCAGATTACAAAAATTGTATCCGACTCATTTAGCGATAACATTACTCCATCTAAAATAGATGTAAGGATAAATTTTCGTTTTAATAGACGTGTTAATCATGATTTTATCAAAAGTTACGTTTTTTCTGAGATTAAAAAGAACAATTTATCTTGCGATTGTTTTTGGAAGCTTTCTGCGAACCCTTTTCATAAGAAAAGTAAGAATTTAATCAGTTTTGTTGAAGAAATAATAGAAAGAAAATTTGGATATGTTCCAAAATTATCATGTTCCGGAGGTACTTCAGACGGTCGCTTTCTTACAGATATTTGTAATCAGATTGTAGAAATAGGATTATTGAATCGTACTATCCATCAAATAAACGAAAGAGTACACATCCAGGATTTAATCAAGTTGAGCACAATTTATTTAGAGATTATGAAGAAGATTCTTTTATAGAAACAATGTTTTTGTAAAAAATTTTGAACGCTTTACTTTTAATAAAATTGATGAAAATGTCAAAAAACATTGGAAATGGTCAGATACATCGTATAAATTGCAATATTCTCTCATCTTTACAATGTCTTCACAGATATATTTTAAGAAATTCAAACTCTCGTGTACAAAGCTGATCTTAAAATTGTTTGATATACGAAATATAATTATCAATATAGGTGATCGTCTATCTTTTGCACTTCATTCTAAAGAATTTAGAGTCAATTGCTAAATTACATGGAGTTGCTAATATGAAAAAAGATTTTAACCATCTAAAATAGATACGAAGATAAATCTCAAAAAGAAGTACGAAAATTATTTCATCGAGAAGATTTATATTTTCTTTGAAAAACCACTTATTATAACTATTCATAAAAAAGTAAAAATCATCATCATTATAATTTATCTTTATATTTCAATCAAATTCGACACTTTCATGATACATCCATTATTTAAACGATAAAAATCGATAAAAATCTTTTAAAATTATCAACAATGTTATTTATTCTTTCATAAAATCAGATTAAAATTATAATCTAATAACTTCGAAAAATTGTTTTGTTATGGTTTCTAGCGTTTAATACTCATTCATATCATATAGAAGTTATTATTAACATCATTTAATTTAAAAATAGGAATGTAACATTTTAAAGTTTATCAAAACAACAAATATCGATTCTATATCTTATACGTGCAAAAGTTTTTCAATATGTAAAACAATCTTGTCGTATTATTCAATGATTCTATATTTTTTTGAAAAATTTCTTCATATCGTGTGATATGTACAAATTGATTTTTGAAAATTTTTAAAATCTACTTCATTTCTTACTATATTCTAAGATTGTATAAGAATCTTACTTTATACTTCAAATCTTTTCAAAAATTTGTTATATCAAATAGGTTGTTCAATTTCAAGATATCAAGATAAAAGGAGTTAATGTGAAATATTTTGTTACTTTAGCAAACGCTTCAACTAACCTAAATAACGATAAGGATAGTCCATATTCTTTGATAATTATGTTATTTTTGTTTGGAATCATCTTTTACTTAATAATATTTCGTCCACAACAAAAAAAATCTAAGGAACATGAGAGGTTAATGGATTCCATCATTCCTGGCGATGAAATTCTTACAAAGGGTGGATTAATAGGGAAGGTAGATCGTACCTGTAACAATTCAGACTATCTCATAGTAAAATTAAGCGATTCCAACAAAATTTTTCTTCATAAAAATTTTATCACATCTGTTCTTCCAAAAGGAACAATGGATTCTATCTGAAATACTCTGTGGTAGAACAAGTTATTAAAGGATATTTAATATGAAAATATTGTTAAATTTTACCTAAATATTTTTATACCTATCAGAACATGAGATCTTTTGATATTTATCATCGTTGTATATTTTATATGATCTTCTTGAAAAGAAGAAGGAATTTCTAAGATTTTATTCGTATCCTATACTAAATTCAAAAAATGTCGGTAGTCTGGTTAGAAGATGTGAATTATCTAGATGATGAATTGATTAAACCACCGTCACTTTAAAAAAAATATGATTAAAATTACGGTAATCTTATGATGTTTATTTTAAACATAATGTTATGAACTAACAGAACTTAATCTCTTTATAAAGTGGTTTTTGCCCACTTTTTTATAGAATATTATTCAAAAAAATGTACATTGATTTAGCAATCATAGTTCAAATTTTAAAAATTTAATATACAAATAACTATCGAACTCATTTAAAAATTTGAAAAAATCGATTCAACAAACGGTATTTAGAATGAATGATCAAGATGAACAATTTATGAGAAGGGCAATTTCATTGGCAAAAAGAGGACAATTTACTACATCTCCAAACCCAAATGTCGGCTGTGTAATAGTAAAAGATAACAAAATAGTAGGAGAATCTTACCATTCTAAAACAGGAGAGTTGCACGCTGAAATACTCGCTATGAAAAAATCTGGAGAGATGATAAAAGGATCTACTGTATATGTTACCTTAGAACCATGCAATCATTACGGATGTACACCACCATGTGTTGATGAATTAATTAATGCTGGAATTTCTAAGATATTTGTTGCGATGACCGATCCAAATCCACAGGTTTCAGGAAAAAGTTTAAAAAAACTTAGAGAATCTGGAATTCAAGTTGTATATGGATTGCTAAAAAAAGAATCTGAAAAAATAAATTTAGGTTTTATAAAGAGAATGAAGACAGGATTACCGTACATAACGATTAAGATGGCAATATCAATCGACGGTAAAATTTATTCGAAATTTGAAGAGTGTAGATGGATATCTTCCTATCGATCTAGACAAGATGTTCAAAAAATTAGAGCGCGATCAAGTGCAATTTTGACCACAGGATCTACCGTTGTTGCAGATGATCCTTATCTAAATGTTCGGTGGAACGATTTTACTGATGAATTAAAACATCTTTATCCAAAAAAAAAAATTAGACAACCAGTAAGGATTGTGATCGATACACGAAATGAAGTACATAGTGAACACAAGATAGTGAATATTCCTGGAGAATGTTGGTTATTTCGGAAACAAACTTTGCAAAATGATTTAAACAATACAAAGGAATTTTCAGTAAAGTTAGACGAAGAAGGAAAGGTCGATTTAATTTATATAATGAAAGAACTGGCCCAAAAAAACATTAATTCTATTCTTATAGAAAGTGGATCTACTTTTGTAAGTTCTCTTCTCACCCTAAATTTATTTGATGAGATTATTCTTTACATAGCTCCTAAGATTCTTGGAAACAAAGCAATAGGACTAACAACAATCTCAAAAAAAATTGAATTGAATAAAATTTCAAAATTACAGTTCGTTCAGTTCAAAAAAATTGGTCAAGATTTTCGTGTGATTTTACGAAAAAAAGAAATTTAACATACCCTTTATATTTCAACTTTATTGAAAGTTGAGTTTCAATTATGTGGAGAAAATTTATGAGTTTAAAAAGAATCCAAGGGTCTCTATCTTGTTCCGACTCTGTAAAAATAGCAATAATAATTTCTAGATTCAACCGATTTATCAACGATAATTTATTAAATGGAGCCGTAGATATTTTGAGAAGAATCGGTGGATTAAAAAAAGAGAATATAAGTGTTGTGGAAGTTCCAGGAGCTTATGAGATTCCATTAGTTGTAAAGATTCTTTCTGAATCTGGAAAATATCAATCTATCATCACTATCGCAACAATTATCAAAGGAGAAACTAAACATTTTGAATACATTTGTAATTCATGTAACGTTGAAATTCCTAAAATATCCATGGAATATAACATTCCGATATCTTGTGGAATCTTAGTTGCAGAAAATATTGATCAAGCTATTGCAAGATCAGGATTAAAAATGGGCAATAAAGGATCTGATGCAGCTTTAGTTTCTTTAGAAATGATTAATCTAGTTAAAAAAATTTCTAACATTTCTAGAATAGGAAATCACTCTTGAATAAAAATAAGTATAACTACAGTTATGCTAGACATAGATCTAGAATGATGGCTATTCAAGCTCTTTACTCCTGGCAGATTACAGGCACAAAGAACACTTCCATAGCATCTGATTTTTTAAATCTTATTAAGTTTAAAAAGATGAATGTAGATGCTGAATATTTTAAAAAAATTTTTATCGGAACTTCTAACAAAGTATATGAGATAGATCATGAATTACTCAAATATACCTTAAGAAACATGAGATTTATAGATCAAGTTGAAAGAGCAATTCTTAGACTAGGTGTATTTGAACTTCTACATGTTGAAATCTCATACAAAATTGTTATCGATGAAGCGGTTGAACTATCCAAAAAGTTCTGTTCTGAGAAAAGTTACAAGTTTATCAATGGAGTTCTAGACAAAATGATTTTTAACAGGAAGAAATTTGAAGATCTTTAATGCTTTAAAAAAAAGAAATTATGAGATGTATCTGAAAATCTTCCCCAAAATATATTTCTCTAAAAATACATCATCTCTTTTAGACAAGAAGGTTTTTCGAAAAAAAAACAGAATCGAAACTTTGTTCTATAAAACTTGTTATCATCTTTTAGTTCTGTTTGGGATAGGTTATTTTCCAAAGATTCCTGGAACGTTTTCTTCTTTATTCGCTATTTTATCTTGGAGAGTTATGAGTTTTTTTTGTTCTGATAAAACCATCTCTCTTATAAGTTTAGTTTATATTTTGTTAGGTTTTTTTATTTGTTACATTATGAGGTGTGAAGATTATAATTGCATCGTTTTGGATGAGTTTTCCGGAATGTTTCTCATAACATCTTCTTTCGAAGAACCGAACATAAAAAAAATTGTGGAAAGTTTTTTTGCATTTCGTGTATTGGATATCATAAAGCCATTCCCAATCAATCTTTTAGAAAAAAAAATAAAAGATGGAGTTGGGATCATGATGGACGATCTATTAATCGCGCTTTCAATTATACTGTATTTCCGATAGATTCTTATTGCCATTTTTTAATTATTTCATCTGAAAAAGATCTATTCCATCGCAATAGTTTTGGATAGCTTTCTCGATTCCATCTGAATTTAGTCCGATTTCCTCATACATTTCCGTCCTGTTACCTTGCTGTATAAATTGATCTGGAAGACCAATATTTAGTATTGGAACAAAAAGTTTGTTCTTTAAAATATATTCGTTAACACCACTTCCTGCTCCTCCCAAAATGCAATTTTCTTCCAATGTCACCAATACCTGATGATTTCGTACAATCTTTAAAATAGTACTCTCATCTAATGGTTTGATGAATCTCATATCAACCAAGGTGGTATCTAAACGATTCGATACAACTTTAGCCTCCTCAATTAACGTTCCAAAATTTAAAATGGCAATTCTTTTACCCAACCTCTTAACCACAGCTTGTCCTATTTTTATTTTAGAAAATTGTTGTAATTTTATCCCAATCTTTTGATAACTTTTTGGATATCTTACAACGACTGGACCATCTCTATAGTGATGTCCGGTATGGAGCATATTGACGAGTTCTATCTCATCGCTAGGTGACATAATGATCATTCTCGGTATACATCTTAAGAAAGTCAGATCGAAAGATCCTTGATGAG